>NZ_JBHWES010000024.1:54044-146165 GCF_042734105.1 Streptomyces sp. NPDC059679
CCGACAAGCTGCGCAAGCAGAACGCCAAGGCGATCGCGGAGTCGACGAAGAAGGCCAAGGAGTCCAACGCGGACCCGCTCTACCAGCAGGCCCGCACGGAGTGCGGCGGGTACGACACCTGCGTCACCGAGCGCACCAACAAGCTGCGCAAGCAGAACGCCAAGGCGATCGCGGAGTCGACGAAGAAGGCCAAGGAGTCCAACGCGGACCCGCTCTACCAGCAGGCCCGCACCGAGTGCGGCGGGTACGACACCTGCGTCACCGAGCGCACCAACAAGCTCCGGGCTCAGAAGAAGGCAACCACCACCAAGAGCGACCAGCTCCGCACCACGGACGTCCACAAGATCACGACCGCCAAGACCGGTCAGACGAACCAGCGCAAAACCCAGACCGCGAAGGCGATCGAGGAGTCTACGAAGAAGGCAAAGAAGTCCAACGCCGACCCGCTCTACCGGCAGGCCCGCACCGAGTGCGGCGGGTACGACACCTGCGTCACCGAGCGCACCAACAAGCTCCGGGCTCAGAAGAAGGCAACCACCGCCACGAACCCGACCCGTACCGAGCAGCCCAAGCAGTCTCAGAAGAAGAAGACGCAGAGCTCGGACTACCGGGGTAAGGGGGGCGTCAGGGCCACGGCTGCCTGAGCCTGGGGATCGACGCTGAGCGTGGACATCCAGGTCCCGGGTCGGGTTCGTGCGGCGGTCGGAGAGGTACGCGGCGAGCCCGGCCGGGCTCGCCGCGCGCCAGCCAGCGGTCCGCGTGCGGCGGCCGCCGGCGCTTCACCGCCTCGTGACGGCGAATCCGAGTCCGGCCACCAGGACCGCGGCAGCCGTCCCGCCGACTCCCAGGGGATCGGCCAGTGCCGGGTGTTGGTACGTCACGTAGACCAGGCCCGCCACGGTGAGCAGGATCACCGCCAGGGCGAGCAGCAGGAGGTACAGCCGCGTCGGTTCGGACCGGTCTTCGCGAGGGGTATTCGGGTTGGTGGTCATCAGATCGTCCTTCGGGTTTGGGCGTGCGGAAGCCGCATGCGTGGTGGTGCTCCCTCGGAGGCGAGAGAGCGAGTTGATTGCCGACTCTGGCTGCGGGCAGCACTGTGGGACAGGCGCCGGTTAACGGCGCAAGCCCGATCGGCAGGCCAAACTGTTCCACCGGCGAACGTCCCATTCACGGCCTCTGACCTGGGACTTCTCCGGATAGCCCGGCTTGAACGGCGCGCCTGCCACTGGTACGGGCTCGCAACCCCACCTGGGTTATGGGGCAGGGATCTGGGTGGCCCCGGCCCTCGCCCCGCGCGTGCTGCCCCCAAAGGAAGTGCCCGGCGGGTTGCCCCCGTGCTGTACGGCATCTCAAAGACGCACGGCGGCGGTCGGGGACGTGCACGGTGAGCCCGGCCGAGCTCACCGTGCACCAGCTGGTGGATAGCGGCGCAACCCCGCTGGCTGCCATCACTATCAGCAGCGGCAGAAACCGCATTCAAGAACAGCGCTACGAACAAAGGTGCGTGAAGGGCCATCATTGAACAGACCGAGACGAGTGCGGACGTCCGGCACGTGGTGACGCCCACGCTCATCCTCCCGGCCGGCGCCCCGCCCGCCGAGACGTTCACGCCCGACGTGCTCGCCAAGCTCCAGCAGCTGGAGGAGCGCTCCGCGCAGCACGAGAAGAACCTGAGGCCGAAGAACACCAGCGACGGGTACGCCGCCGACTGGAAGCAGTGGGAAGAGTTCTGCGCGCTGCTCGACCTCCCGGCCACCGCCATCACCCCGGGCAGCCTGACCGCGTTCGTCGAGTGGCTGTGGGTCCAGCCCGGCTGGAAGAAGGGCACCTACACGGCGCCCTCGACCATCGACCGCCGCCTGTCCGGCGTGGTCGTCACCGGCCGCACCGACCACCACCTGGTCCTCGACAAGACCGTGGCCGCCCGCGCCCGCCGGGTGCTCAAGGCCAAGGTGAAGGAGACGGAGAAGAGCGAGGAGACCCGCGGCCGGGGCCCGGCTCCCGCCCTGCTCGCCGAGCACCTGCGGGCCACCGTGGTGGCCGCGCCCGACAACCGCCTCGGCATCCGCGACCGGTCCATCGGGCTGACCTGCTTCGCCATCGCCGGGCGCGAGCACGATGTCGCCTTCCTCCGCGTGCGCGACTTCACCGAGACAGAGCACGGCATGGAGGTCGACGTGCGGGTGTCGAAGATCAAGCCGCGCAAGGTGAAGGTGCCGTTCGGCTCCCGGCCGAGCAGCTGCCCGGTGCGCGCCTGGCGGGCCTGGAAGGCGGAGGCCGAGCTGAGCGACCCGGACGACTTCGCGTACAAGCCGCTCCACCCCCGGTGGCACACCGTCATGGATGGCGGGCTGGACCCGGAGACCATCGGCGACGTCATCACCCGGCCGGGCAAGTGGGCCGAGCTCGGCTTCCGCCCCACCGGGCACTCCCCCCGCCGGGGGCTGGCCACCAGCTCCAAGCGCGCGGGCAACGACCGCAAGGAGATCGCCAAGCAGAGCGGATGGGCCGACAACTCCGCCGCCATGGAGGGCTACTTCGAAGACGGGGACGGCTGGGAGGACAACGCCCTGATCGGAGTGCTGTAGGGGCGGACCTGACACGCCCCGTGCCAATCCGGGTATCGTTGTGTCCAGCGTCGGACAATGTCCGACGCTGGCGGACTCCTCTCCCACCCGGGAGAGACACCCCGCCCAGAAAGGCGAGGAGCGCCCGGAGCCAGGGCTGGTACCCCATAGCGCCGGACGCCCTTCACCATCTATCTATCTACTGCGTTGCAGAGCACACAGCAGCCCGGCCTCCATCGCCGGGCTGTTCTGCTGCGTAGACACAGCAGACCTGCGCGGAATCGCCGCTGCCGGATGACCCGTCGACCGCCATCTGGACCACCACGGTCACCACGGCCGAGATGGCCGCGGTAGCGACGACGATCCCGGCCCGCCTGGCGGCCCGGATGATCCCACTGGACATGCGGGGTGCTGGCGGCGGCTCCCCCCGGTCCTCGTCGGCTGGCTGGCTGCCAACCTCCCCGGGTGGGTGTGGATCTGACATGCGTGTCTCCCCTCTGTCGGGTGAATGCGGGCGGGGCGGGCACGAGCTGACTCGTGCCCACCTCGCCTGCATCCGGCCGACAGATGCGGCGACGGGGCCAACACTACCTGTAACCGACGGCGACAGTTGGGGCCTCCAGTCGCCCCAACCGATCGACAGAAATGCAGATTGATGACTTGTCACTGCATTAACTCGTAGCAGCCGCAGCACTCTTCGCGTCGCTCGATCAACCCCTGATTAGCCCCCTTAATCCCGCGCCCTGTGACCAGGATCACGCCCCGCCGCCGGGTGCGCCGGGGAGGCCCGGGCGAAGCCGGTCCTCAGCTGCGGTCACATCACAGTGACGGCCGACTTCAGCGCGAGGGAGACCGCCGCCCCGCCCGCGGCGTACGCGGCCCCCAGCAGCGCCCCCGCCACGCGAGCGCCTTCATCGCAACCCTCACCGAGAAGGAGAGCAACCGGTCAGCGATCCGGCCCATTGATGAGACCCACGGCCGCCGTCGGCGAGTGCGCAAGACCCGGACGGGCGCCCGTAAGTTACTGAATAGCCGTCATTATCCTGTGCGTTCCTTCCGGCCACCCGGATTGTTGACACCATGGAGCGATACCCCGAGAACTCGGCCCAGCGCCGGATCACCGAACGCCACGGCGCCCCGTTCGTCGAGAGCGGCTACGACGCCCCCCCCGGGCTTGGCCGCCGTGCTCGCCCACCGCGACCTCGACAGACCGCCCGGCACACCCACCGCCGCATCACCGCTTCCGGCACCCGCGCCCGGGTCCGCACCAAGGCCGTCCTGATCACTCCCACCGGCACCGGCACCGGCCGCGTCGCAGCCCAGGCCATCGCCTCCGGCTCCGCCCGACTGCGCCCCCTGATTGCCGAAGCCGCCCGTAAGGGACTGTGCCTGGCTTTCACCGTCCGCCTGGCCAAGACCGGCTACCTGTACCCCTCCGGCAGCCGCACCGATTCGGCATCCGCCGCAATGTCATTCAGCGCGCCGACCACACCGAAGAAGGCTCCTACGGCTCCGCCACCAGCGGCGGTTTCGACGCCACCGACTTCGCCCGCCGCGTCGACGCGGCCGACGGCGACGTCACCGCAGCCGTACACCAGTGGCTTGTGGAAACCGGACGCATCCGCGCAGATCATCCATCTCGAAGTCTGCACCTGGCGTCCCCGATGCCTTCGGCCAATAGCGCGCGATCACACTGCACCGGCCGACTCACCTCAGTCGCATCGGAGAGGCCGAAGAGACCGCGGAGGTCCCTGGAACACCTGCTTCAGACCGTTGAAATACGGTGCCAAGGCCGGAGTCTCGCCGATGCGCGTGTGGGTGAACAAATGGTGAGTATCAGTATGTCGGCGAACACGGTGAGAACGGCCAGCGCCTCGATGGCGGCCTGCTTGAGGCGGACATGGTGCCGTGAGTGGTGGCTGAGCAGGATGTAGTCGCGCTCGCCGGCGGGGATGCCTTTGGGGGCAATCAAACCGTGAGGGATGGGCCGGACTTCCCAGCAGTACGTACGCCGGGCCGGCTGCCGCCGCCGCGGCAGCCTGCTCCCCAGCGGTCCTACTCGGTCTGCTCGGACTGCGCCTCGCCCTGGGCCGGTGCAGCCGTGTGGGGGGCGGTGTAGAAGACGGATGCGCCCTGCTTGCTGCGCTGGGCCTGGTTCTTGGCGACGAGCCCTTCGAGGGTGGTGCGCACGACGGTGGTCTTGATGCCGCGCTCGGGATGGGCCTGGCCGAGGGCGGTGGCGACTTCCGCCGCGGAGCGCGGTTCGCCCTGTTCGGTGAGGTAGCTGCGGACGAGTTCGACGAGCGTGGGTTGGGCCGCCTTCGGGGCTGTGGCCTTGTTTGCGGGCTTCTTGGCGTCTGATTTCTTGGCTGCCGTGCGGACCGGTACGGCGTCGGCCTTCTTCGCGCGCTTCCGCTTGCCGGCACCGGGCTCACCAGAGGTCTTCTTGCGGGGAGCGGGCACGGTGGGGCTGCTCGATGTGGCCGCAGGCTGAACCGGCGTGGGTGAAACACCAAGCGCCTGCTGCACGTTGACCAACACGGAGTGGTCATGCTGCAGGGCAGCGAGCTGCTCCTGCAGTGCGGTGATGTCCGCGCTGATGCGTTCCTGATCCTTGGCGTTGCGTTCGAGGTCGCTGGCCACCTGGGCCGCGTACTGCGACGCCAGCTCGGTGGTGGCCGTTGTGCTCTCCGACATGCGGTTGACCTTTCTCTGTTCCCTGGCTGGGTGTGCCAGGTCTTTGGCGCAGGTGTAGAGCGCCACGCGCGTGTGTTCTCAGGCTGGTGTCTGAAGGCAGCGGCGGTCACTGCTGTGAACAGCCCAGCACAGAGATAGTACGGATGAATGGAGTGTGTTGTTTCTCTTGAGTGATGTCTTTTGCTCGAGCTGAGCTTCAAGGCCATCGCACATGCTGCTGATCGGGGCGTAGTGCAGAGCGGATTGGAGGGCCTTCGTGGGGGAGCTGCCACAGGAGGTTGTCGGTGTCCCGGTGGTGGTATCAGGCGGTCAGGATGAGGGTGGTCGCCAGCCAGTCAAGCAACTCTGCGGTCTGATGGCGGCAGTGCCCGCACAGGCGGGCGAGGAGGTCCATGTCGGCGTGGTGGTGGACACGGGCAGTGAAGCTTCTCCGTGTGACTGGACACCTGAAGACTGGGGCATGAGGTTCCAGAGAAAGCAGTGTCA
Organism: Streptomyces sp. NPDC059679; assembly: GCF_042734105.1. Taxonomy (NCBI): domain Bacteria; kingdom Bacillati; phylum Actinomycetota; class Actinomycetes; order Kitasatosporales; family Streptomycetaceae; genus Streptomyces; species Streptomyces sp. NPDC059679. Next base: position 59,795 of record NZ_JBHWES010000024.1, read on the forward strand.
CGTGGGTAGCCAGTACTCCGAGCGGTATTCGGAGGAGTTCAAGTGGGACGCGATCGCTCTCGCCCGTTCCTCCAGCAAGACGATCACGGAGGTCGCGCGGGATCTGGGGGTGAGTCCGGAGAGCCTGCGCGGCTGGGTCAAACGCGCCCGGATCGACCGCGGCGAGGACAAGACAGGTGAGCTGACCATCGCGGAACGCGAGGAACTCAGGCAGCTGCGCAGGCAGAACATCGAGCAGCAGAAGACGATCGAGATCCTGAAAAAAGGTGTGCCACGAACGCGGAAGGCTGCTTGAGGTAGTTGAGTAGCTGAACGCGATGCTGCACGGCAGATGAAGGAGATTGGCGCCCTGCGGGGGAGGCTTGAGACCGCCACGTGCTGCGGAAGCGGTGACGCGACTGTGGTGCGCGCGAGGTGCTGCTGTGACTCCTGCCAGAATGAAGCGCTCTGAAGTTCTGGTTCGTGGACGGTTGTAGGTCGTGTTACGGGAGTCACGAGCAGGCGGGGGATTTTGTAGGCCACTGAGCAGGAATTTCGAGGTTTCGCCAAGGTTTCAACAAGACGCGCCGGACAAGGTGGCTCGCACCGGGCCGGCTCCCGCCGGTCGCCATTTCACGCACGTCACGGGGGAAGAACATGCATACGCGTCGCGCTGCCATCAGCACAGTCCTGGGGATGGCTTTGGGTACGACGGCCGTGCTAGCCACCGCACAGCCAGGGTCCGCCGCTGCCCGGCCGCACTATGTGGCGCTGGGCGACTCGGTTGCCGCCGGTATCGGTGCGGGATCACTCAGCCGGTGGCAGGACGACTGCTGGATCGACGAGAACCGCAGGGTACCTAATGCTACCAAGGCGTACCCTCGCCGCGTTGCTCGCGCTTTGGGCGCCAAACTGGACTTCAAAGCGTTCTGCGGAGCGAACACCGGACAGGTGATTGCGGAGCAGCTCGGGACACTCAACGACGGCACCGATCTGGTGACGGTACAGGTGGGAGCCAACAACTACGGGTTCACCGGAGTGATCAAGAAGTGCATCGCCTTCAGTGGCGGCAGCCTCTGTAACGACGCCGTGGCAAAGGTTCAACGGGATTTCCTCAACAAGCTGCCCCGTGACCTCGACAAGCTCTACAACAGGATTCGAGCAAAGGCGGGGGGCGCCAGGGTTTTGGTAGTGGGCTACCCCAAGCTCCTCCGGCAGACTCGGCCCCTGTGTAACGCAGACGGCAGGATGCTCTTGGACACCCGCCGGCGCATCAACACGGCGGCCCACACCCTCAACGACGTCACCCGGATCGCCGCTATCGCCATGGATTCGAGTTCGTCGAAGCCGAGCAGGCATTCAAGGGCCACGCGATATGTGACCGGCCCGAGTGGATCAATGGACTCAGTCTTCCCACGGTGGAGTCTTTCCATCCCAACGCCCGCGGTCACCAGGCCTACGGATGGCTGATCTGGCAGCACGTTAGGCCGTGACGGCCCCACCGCCCGGACCCTCCTACGACAGTGGTACCGGACAGGATCACCCTGTCCGGCCCCGCTGTTCGTTCGTGCGGTTATGTCCATCCCACGCCGATGGCGGATAGCTGCTCCACACGATCCGGCGAGAGCGTTGCGGCCCTGCTGCTGATCCAGGCCCCAGCTTGAGCTCCCGCGCCTCCTGGTTCCACGTCACCGTCGTCGCCGACCACGATGGTTTCCACGTGCTTCCTGGGCACCTGGAGGTGTCCCTTGCGCTCGTAGGACTGCTTCACCGCCCCCAGGGTTCGTCGCCCACCTGTCGGCCTGTGTAGGGAGCGGTAGCCTGGCCCGTTGTCTCGTGCGAGGGAGGTGCCGTCATCGACGCTGATCAGTTACTCGCCGTGCTCGCTCTGTGGGGCAGGCCCGTGCAGTCGGTCCAGAAGCTCGTCGGCGGTTGGAATTCGACGACCTGGCTTGTCGGGGTGTCTTCTGGCGACGAGTCCGCCCAGTATGTGGCCAAGCTGGCCGATTCCGAGGACGGTGATGCATTCCGTAGCGGGTTGCGGGTAGCGAGCGCTGCTGCTTCCCGTGGTTTCCCGAGCGGCGCCCCCATTCCCACGGCCGACGGCTGCCTTGCTATTGATCTGCCAGAGGGGGTTCTCGCCTTGCTGCAGTACGTCCCCGGACGCTCGGCCTCGGCTGTGTCGGACGACGACATGCGACGCGTGGGGGGCACCCTGGCTCGGGCCCAGCTGGCTGTCGGGGCTGAGAGCGCCGGCGTGAGCGAGCAGCACACGTGGCCGTGGGCGTGGGTCGACGTCTGCTTGCAGGAACTGCCCATGGCGTCCGAAATCCGCGACGCGGCAGCCCGTGCCCTCGACGAGGCCCGCGACGTCACAGCACGTATCTCGCCCCGCGTGGGAGTAGTACACGGCGATCCTGGGCTGGAGGCCTTCCGCCTGCGTGACGAGTCACCTCACGAGGATGGCCTTATCGATTGGGCCGCAGCCATGGAGGCGCCGCTCCTTTACGATCTCGCCAGTTTCGCGGTGATGACCCGGGAGACCCCGGAGGCGCTGCCGCCATGCCTGGAGGGCTATCGGCACGTTGCTCCGGAGATCAGCGGAGAACTGCGTCATCTCGACGTCTTCGTCAGGCTGCGGTGGATGTGCCATGCCATCTACTTCGCCTCTCGCCTCGAGCGGGGGATCACCCGGGGCGCCGCATCCGAGGCGGAGAATCGGGAACGTCTTGCCGAGGCGTATGTCGGCCTGACCAAGCCGGTAGATCCGATACTGCGGCCCGCATGATCACGCGGCCTCACCGGAGGACAGCCGGAGAGCCCGGCGGATCGGCTGGTTCAGACGGGAGCTTCAGGGACGCATAGGCGAGGTAGTCGGTGTCGGTGCGTTCTGCGTAGTGCATTGTGGCGGCGGCGCTGATGCCAAGGGCGTCCGCGAGAACGGCGGGCGGGGCCTCCCGGATTATCTGGACCCAGGTGCATGATCGGGCAGCCAGGAGCGGATACCGACCGCACGGAGGGATGCTCGCGACAGCGTAGGCGTGCATCGGGCGGGCGGGTACGAAGCCGGGAAACGCGAGAACCGGGGTTCGCCGGTGTTGAGCCCGGCTACCGGTGCCAGGTTGACGAGAGCCACGCCCTCCTCAACGGACAGCCTGCCAGTACGGTTAAGCGCTCACTGAGCCTTTTCCAACCTGGGGAGGGAGCCGATCGGTAAATGTGTCGCGTGTCATTGCAGGCGCCGGGATACTTCCTCGGTGACTCTCACCGCACTGCCCCAGCCGTCCCAACTGCTGCGGCCTCGGGCCCTCGTGCCCGGAGACCTTGTCGTCGTCGCGGCGCTGTCCGGGCCGCTCGATGCCAGATACGCGCCCGATCTCGAACGGGCGGTGGCCGAGATCGAACGGATGGGATTCCGTGTGCGTCTCGCGCCGCTCCTCGAAGCTGGACGGCACCGCTGGTGGAGCGCGGCGCGGCCGGACGAGATCGCCGAGGAGTTCAACGGTCTGCTGCGTGACCCCGAGGTGCGCGCGATCGTCGCGCACGACGGTGGCCAGACAGTGTTCGGATATCTCGACCTGATCGACTTCGACGCGATCAGGGCCGACCCCAAGCCGATCCTCGGCTACAGCGACATCTCGCTGCTGCACCTGGTGCTCTACGCGCGCACGGGCCTGGTCGGATTCCATGCCGACCTGGCCACGCCCGGTCTCGGCGGTCATTGGCAAAGAGCGTCCGCGGCCCGCCGGCAGGAGCTGGGGAAGCTGTATGCGACGCTGCTGACCAGCACGGAGCCGATCGGTGCGCTGCCTGCCAGTCCGTTGTGGGAATGCTGGCGTGCCGGGTGTGCCGAAGGTCCGCTGATCGGCGGGGTCATCAACCGCATCGTGCTGGCGCAGGCGACGCCTTTCGCGCTGCCGCTCGAATGCTTCGACGGCGCGGTGCTGTTCTGGGAGGAGCTGGGCGGCCAGGCATCGTACGTGTGGAGCTACCTGCAGATACTGCGGCACAGTGGCATCCTCGATCGGATCGCCGGCATGGTCGTGGGCGTTCCGGAGGCGATCGACGGGCTCGACTCACCAGACGGCTCCCCGACCCTGGCCGAGATCGTCCTCGACGTCCTCGGTGACCGTGACATCCCGGTTCTGGGCAACGTCGAGGTCGGGCACGCAGGCCCGAATCTGCCGATGCCGGTCGGCATCCGCGTCGCCCTCGACGCGGAGGAGAGGACGTTGTCGCTGCTCGAACCGGCAGTAGGTGCTCGTGGCGACGGGACCGGTCGGTTGAGCAACGCGGATCAGTGAGGATCTTGCATCCTCAGGCTGGGGCGGTCGACTCCAAGGTGAGGACGGCCTTGACCAGGTCGGTGATGCGGGTGGTGCTGCACTGGAGCTTGCGCAGGAGCCGCCAGGTCTTGAGGGTTGCCGTGGCTTGCTCGCCGAGCGCGCGGATCTTTGCGTGAGCGCGATTGACGGCCTTCTGGCCTGCGGAGAGCTTGTCCCAGCGGCGGCGGTAGGGAACGCGAACAACGTGGCCGGCGCCTTGGTACGCCTTGTCCGCCCAGCAGATGATGCCGGTCGTGTCGAGCGAGTCCAGTAGGCCGTGGGCGCGGGCGGCCCTGATGTCGTGGACCGCACCGGGCAGGGCCGGTGAGGCCCAGATCAGCTTTCCGAACGGGTCGGTGAGGACCTGGACGTTCATGCCGTGCTTCTTGTGCTTGCCTGAGTAGAACGGTCGGTCGGCGGCGACGCGATCGATGGGTAGCACGGTGCCGTCCAGGATGACGAATGCCTTGGCGGCGGCGGTGGTCATGGCCTGCTGCAGAGTGGAGCGAGGGCAGCCAGGACGTCCACGGCCTCGGTGACGTAGCGGTTGGCGGTAGCCAGTCCGAACTTCAAAGCCAGCCGCGAGCTGGGCGAATGTGTGTCCGCAGCGTAGGTGGGCCAGGTTCATCAGGGCCTGGCGACCACAGGTCAGCCGCCGCCAGCGGGTTCCGATCCGGCGTCGTCGAGAGGCCAGTTCGCGGCGCAGCAGCCGCAGCATGGATGTGGACAGATCCAGCCCGGACGGATAGATAACCACAGCGAAGCTCCAGGCGGAGAAAGTTGTTCTTGGTTGACAACCCGTCTACCAGGAGTTCTGTTGTTCCGTCACATCAACTGCCCTGTCTCACCACGAGGTTGGAAAGAGCTCACTGTCAGGGATTTGTTGCGCCGCAACTGGTTCCCCTCCGTGCGGTGATTGGGGTGAGGGTGGTGGGCACAACCGCCCAGACTGTTTTGCCGGCGTTGCCGTGGAGTGAGTAACCCCAGTCGTGGGTGAGTTCGCCGATGATGTGGAGTCCGCGGCCGCGGGTGTCCTGGGCGGTGGCTGTGCGGGGGAGGGGCTTGTCGGGGCTGGGGTCCTGCACGGCGCAGATGACGGTGCTGGCGGTGTTCATCAACCCCAGCCACCCGTGGCGGTCCGGGTGCGCCGCGAGGGCGTGGCGTACGGCGTTGGCGACCAGCTCGCCGACCACGATCGTGACGTCCTCGGCACAGGCACGTCGGCCCCACCGGGTCAGTGTGCGGTCGGTGAAGCGCCGGATCCGGCCCAGGCTGGCGGAGTTCGCACTGAAACGACAGGCAGAGAAGTCGGGTACGCCAAGGCCCATGGCCAGCCCCCAGTCGAAGGGAGCGGAGCGGGGCTGCATGGGGTGCTGAGCGTTGCTGCGAGGAGCCACGGTGTCCTTTTCGGCGTTGGACTGGCCGCGCCTGCGGCCGTAAACGGGAACACTCTTTCGGGGGACTTTTTGAAGGGCCTGGTGAAGCTAGTATTCCCAGCATCCCGCCCTCCGTGCAATTGCATGTGGGTTATCACGCATACTCGAACGTATTCTTGATACCCCTCGGCCTCGGCGGTGCCTGCCCGGCAGGCGGGTATTCGAACAGCACGGCGAAAGAGGTCACGATGGAGCGCTTCGTCAACGGCATCCCGGCCAGCGCGATCACCGGCGCGCAATGGATCAAGAGTGCCTGTAGTAACGCTCAGGGTGCGTGCGTTGAGCTGGCTAAATTGCCTGACGGGGAGGTTGCGATGCGTAACTCGCGGCACCCCGAAGGGCCAGCGCTGGTCTACACACAAGCCGAAATCGCGGCGTTCGTAGCGGGTGCGAAGAGCGGCGACTTCGACCATATGACCGCCTGAACCAGGGTAAAGAAGAAGGAAGATTGCGGCGGACATGCGGGCCTCATCTTGAGATAGTGATGGGCACCGCCAGCGCACCAGGAGCAGGAGTTCTGCATGTCCGCCGATCACCGGGACCGACCGTTGACCGTGAACACTCTCCCCTTGCCGCGCGAGGGAGAGAAACCGGTCGCCGCCGGAAAGGTGCTGGGCGCGTATCTCCGCAGGCTGCGCAGGGAGCAGGGACTGACGATCAAGGACGCGGCACCGGTGATCCGGGCATCCGTCTCCAAGATCAGCCGCATGGAACGCGGGGAAAATCCGCCCAGAGAGCGGGACGTCCTCGACCTCGTCGACCACTACGGAGTGCGCGACCCCCATCAGGTCGAGGCGGTCCGGGAACTGCTGAAGCAGGCCACGGCCAAAGCGTGGTACGACGAGTATGCCGATGTGACGCCAGGCTGGCTCAAGCGCCTGATCGGGCTTGAAGACTCGGCCATCGAGATCCGCACCTACGAAGTCCACGTGGTACCCGGACTGCTGCAGACTCCCGGCTACGCGAAGGCGATCGTGACATCCGGCCTTCCGAACGCGAGCGAAACTGAGGTCAGACGGCGCGTGGATTTGCGGATGGCCCGTCAGAGGCTGCTGCACGGTCCCGGCAGGCCCCAACTGGTGGCCCTGCTCGACGAAGCCATCCTGCGTCGCCCCGTGGGCGGCCCGGATGTCATGGTCGAACAGCTCGAGTACCTGCTGGGCGCCGCAGAGCGCAGCGGGATCACGATCCGGGTGGTGCAGTTCATGAAGGGCGCCAAGATCGCCCCCAGCACCCCGGTGACGTACCTGAAATTCGCTCCGGGAGGCCCTGCAGAGCTCGTCTACCTCGAGCAGGCTGCCGGCGCCATGTACATCACCAGCAAGAGCGGCGTGGAGAGCTACCGTTACGTGCTCTCCGAGCTGTGGGGGGCAGCGGCGTCACGGAAGAAGACCATGGAACTTCTCCGCGCAGCGATAAAGGACTACGCGGGGCACCCTTCTCAGCGGCGGCGCTGAGGACACCGCCGCCCAGGGTTCAGGGAAGACAGACAACTCCTCCGTACTCCTGCCACCTGCGGGTGTGCTGCTGCGTCGTGACGGGGGAGTCCGGCCGCCAGGCGGAGACCTCGACCAGGCCGGGAGCGAGCAGCTTCATGCCGCTGACGAAGGCATCCACGTCGCTCTTCTCCCGGACGCGGCCCCAGTTGTGGCCCGTTGTCCGCAGCATGAACTCCGTAGCCGCCTGCCGGATGGCCGCGCTGTCGCTGACGAGGTGGCAGAACACCAGGAAGCTGCCGGGAGCCAGCCGGCCGGCAACCCGCTGGACCACGCTCTGGGGTCCAGGAGGGTCAGGGATGCGGTGCAGTCCCGAGACGAACAGGGCGGCCACAGGGGCATCACGGTTGATGAAACCGGTGATCTCGGGATGGTCGAGGGTGCCGTCGATGTCCGTCATCTCTGCCCGCACGATGGTCGTCTCGTCGTTCTCGTCCAGCAGGGTGCGGCCATGCGCGAGAACGATCGGATCATCGTCGATGTAGACGACCCGTGAGCTGCGGTCGACGCTCTGGGCGACCTGGTGGACGTTGTTGCGCACCGGCAGCCCGGATCCGAAATCGAGGAACTGGCGCACCCCGTAGTCCCGGGCCAGGACACGCACCACCCGCTGGAGGAACAGCCTGTTGCTCCGGACCAGGGCGCGGGTGCAGGGCGCGATGTTTAACAGGGCCCGACAGGCCCTGCGATCGGAAGGAAAATTGTCCGTCCCCCCCAAGTACCAGTCGTACATGCGGGCGATACTCGGGGTGTTGATGTCAATAGAGTGAGCAATGGGATTCTCCCCGTGATCCATTCGACCCCCTCGCCTCCCCAGTGCGGAGGCACGTCGGCAGCAGGAGGCCATGCTAGAGAGGGGCAGCAGCCCAGCACCCGCTCTCTGAGAGAAGGCCCCCCCAAAGGCTGACGCGAACTGGACACGGAGGGGGAGTAATTGCTGTCCTGTCTCCCTCAATCCTTACAGCCGCCCGGCGCACCCCCTGCGCCGGGCGGGTGCAGAATGCCGGAAAGGCGCCGCGGGATACACCGCTCGGCCATGAGCAGATGCGACGCCAGGACCGACGGATCAATCCCCATGAGATCGGCGGCCTCGGTCAGCGTCATGCTCAGCCGATAGTGCAGCACCACCGCGTCAGCCTGCTCGGTCGGCAGCACACCGTAGAGCCCGCTCGTCGCGTCCACCGAGCCCGGCCCATCCCTGTCGGCGGCAGCAACGCACCGGCCCAGCAGCCACCAGGAGTACGCTGCAGGACGCGTCCCGCTGCCCAGGACCATGGGCCACTGGCTCGCCAGATGCCTGAACGCGGTACCCACAGCGTCGCTTGCTCTGTCAGCGACGCGGAGACGGGCGTACCGCAGATAGCGGTCCCGATACAGCTGGCGGAATCCGGCGTAGCCCTGGACAAGAGCGTCCGCGGTCCCTCCCGGCTGAGCCATGGCAGCCTCCCCTCCGGCGCAACAACGCCCCACTGTCTTCCACCGACCGCGCCCTACGAGGACGTCCCGACATCGCCGGGCCCGGCTTCGGTTCCGGGCAGACCCGAACGGGGCAGCCCTCCCTCAGGGAAGACATCCCGGGAGGCGAGAAACGCGTAGTGAAGGTCCTCCCACAACGGCCTGATGGACACCGCGTCCCCGCCCAACCGCACCACCAGCTCCTCGACCGTCCACCAGTCAGGAATGAGGTCACCGTCGAGCACCTCCCGGACGGCATCCGCAGACAAAGACGCTCCGCTCTCCTTGGCCAAACGCCACGGGTCAGGTCTGCCGGCCGCCAGGTACAGCCCACGCAGTGCCGACTGCAGCCGCGTCGCGGCTGCAGCCACCGACTGACGCGCCGGGGGACAGACACCCTGAGCCCGCTCCCACAGGAACTTCAGATCCCCAGCGCTGCCCCCGAAGATCGTGCCCAGCATGTACACCACCGGCCAGGCCGGCAGCCGCGACCCGGTAAGAACCCGCGACACATAGGAAGGAGACAACTCGGCCTGACGGGCAGCCTCCTGGAGCGTCACCGAACTCGTCCGCTGCAGCTCCGAGAGCGCAGCGGCCAGCTGACGCCGCGCCCCCCCGGTTCCGGCGACCTCCGGGACAGGTGACTGCCGACCGGCGCCTCCCGGCGCACCCCGCGGCGGCTCGGCGTGCTTGAGCGGCGGACCCTGATCGCGGCGGGCGAGCAGACGCTTCACCTTCCGCTCGTTCCACCTGACCCGCGCCGTCTCGACACTGACCCCCGCAGCCTGGGCCACCGCAGCCCACCCAGTTCCCTCCGCGCGCGCATCCTGCACCGCCGCGGCCACATAACAGTCCACGCTGGCCGACAACCGGTCCGCATGCGCCAGCAGCTCAGCCAGCGGCACCCCCTCCCGCTCAGCTTCAGCCAGCCGGGCCGCCAGAACCAGACCGTCGTCCGCCACCTGCCGCCCCCACCCACAAGACCCCGCCGACGGCGCCGCCGCGGCCTCACCGTCACGCAGCCGCTGCGCCCGCCGGCGGCAGGAGGTTTCGCAGTAGTCCTTCTTCCGGCCCGGTCCCGTCCGCTGGCGGAAACGGCGTCCGCACTGCGCACAGCGCGCGTAGATGGCCGATGTACCCATCTTGTTTCTCCCTCCCACCGGGACACCTCTCCCTCCGAGGCGGAGCACAAAATCCCTCACGCATCCGGCAAGCGACCGTCAGCACAGGCGGGTGCCTGCTCCAGCGACCTCTGGCCTTCCGGAACAGGCACCCGGCGTCTCAGAGGAGGCGAATCCGCAGGTAGTGGACGCTTGAATAACCCGGGGCAGCCACCAAAGCCCCCAGCGGGAGCGCCCATACGGATGAGAGGCTGGAACCGGCCGCGGTCATCCAGATCACGATGACCGCCAACAGCGCGGCCCGCAGCCGCAGCGTGACACGCCAGGCAACTAGCGCACGGCTTTGCCAAGACGATAGCGACGCCCTGCTATTTTCACTTCTCGCCGAGGCTGGCCGAACGGCTCCTCGGAAAATTCGGTCGAGCATTACCTATTCCAATGTTCGAACGGACGGGCCCCAGGGCGGCTGCATTCCGCCCTGAGGCCACATCATGCGGGTACTCGTGGCCCGCACAAGAAGTAAACGTACAGCCGGTCGCACAACCCCCGAGGCCGTGCAAACGTCTCGTTGACGCGGCGCCCAAACCACCCATATCGGTGTTCGATCAGATTCCCGCGTGAAAACGAAAGAACCCGCTCACGAAGCGGTCTTGAGTGATCCAGTAAGCAGGTCAATGCGTGCGGTTTGCACCAATGGCATGATTCGGGACACGGCGGCGCCGCCATGCCTATATAGACGGCGTATAAGCGGTAGATTCACTCGCAGGGGCTACATGATGCGCGTGCAGATGCAATGAAACTGGCCTTCGGGCCCGACTCCGGGCGGCGGGTCCAGGGCTTGCTCCCTGTCTAAAAAGCCCCGCACATACACGAGTTACGCCTACCGCCACCAGCAGCATGCCACTGGCATCGCGATCAGGCCTGTCGAACCCGAGAGTCCGCAGAAGCTGGCCTTCAACAGCGAACAAGCCCGTCTCGGGCTGATCGGTAATCACCTTCAACCGTAGGCCGAGGGGTCCGTCCAGAAGAGGACCTCCTCAGGGTCTGGGTCGCACAAGGAAATCTCTGGGGCGGAGAGTGTGCTGGGCTCCTGGCGGGATGCGGGAGCGGCGGAGTCCGCGGGCGAGAGCTGCTGCGGAGGCCGAGGGGGAGCGGGGGAGTGGCGAGGGGGTTCGGTGACGACCGCCGCATGCGTGGTGCCGGCCGCGCAGGTGCGGCAGGCGTCGGTCAGCCGCCACAGGCGCCCGCTGGGGTCGCAGGCGAGGAGCAGGACCAGAGGGCCGCTGCAGCCGCGGTGCCGAGGGTGCCACTGGCAGCCGTGTTCGCCGCACTGGCAGGTGCGCAAGTGGTAGGCGAGGGCTTCGCCGTGTGCATGGTCGGCCAGGTGGGCCACCACGGAAGTGTGGACGCCTGGAGATTCGGTGCTGATGGGGATCGGGCCGCAGTGGCTACACAGCAGGGCCCGCCCGGGGGAGTTGGCGCGGAGCTCTACAGACCAGGTGCGCCGTCCCTGGCCTGTGGTCGTGCCGGATCCCATTGGTCGTCATCCTCCGTGCATGCTTCGTGTTGCCGGCTCTGCTCCCCGCCGCGTGTCCGGGGCGGGGAGGACTGGCGGCGGCACAACGCTAGTGAAGACGTCTGCCCTGAGTATTGGGCCGACACCCGGCGGAAATAGGGCAGACGTCTACACTGACGAGGCAGGGGTCTGCACCGTGCGATTGACGGGTGACGATCTTCCCGCCCGACGCCAACCTCGACGAGCTCCGCCTGGAGCTCTCCCGGCTGCGGGCCGCGCGCGGATGGACCTACGACGAACTCGCCGCACGCAGCGGCCTGTCCCGTCGCACCCTCATCGAGATCGAGCAGGGCCGCACCATCGGCACCCTCGCCACCTGGCACGCTCTCGCCCACGCCCTCGGCGCCCCCATCGCCCACCTCCTGGGCACCCTCTGCGCGGGCCACGAACCCCCCGCCCCGCCAGCAACCTGATCCCGCCGCACTCCCGGCCCCGGGGCCCATTAGGCCCGACTAGCGTGACCACCTGAACCGACTACAGCCCCCGAACGGGAGACCGTAAAGGGAACGCGGGTGCGGCGCGTTGCGACCACGCGAGGGACAACAACGGCAGCGCTGCACACCACACGGCGTGTCGCCTGCCAGGTTCCCGCCCATGCACGCCACCAACACCTCGGCCAGCGACCTGGCCTGGGACGGCAGCCCCAAACACCGCCGTCCTCCACGCTTCCTGCGCGTAGCTCCGGGCAGCCCCACCCGCCTCCTGCGCACCGCCCAGCAAGGCCGGTGCTCCGACTGCGGCAACCACATCGAGTGGTACGACCGCACAGCCGGCCACAACCCCGTCCCGCTCCACCCCCACGAACTGCCGGCCGCCGCCGTACCTCCCTCCCAGCGGTGGCACATCGACTCTGGCATCGCCCACCCATCCGGCGACGGCTCGTCCTGGTGCCGTGTACGCCACCGCGCCCTGTGCCCCGCAACCCCCACCGAAACCAGCAGCAGCACCATCGACGCCCTGCGGCGCAACCTGGCCCTCACCTCACGCCGCCTCCAAGACACCGGCCACTTCACACCACCCCCACCCCCACACCCCGATCCACCGACCCCCGACACAGCACCGCAGGCGCGGCCGGTCGTGCAATTCCTGTGCCTGCGCTACCTCGCCCCCGGCCCACTCGAACACATCCCCTGCGTCGCCCAGACCCGCGCACGCCACCGCTGCCCACACCCCGTCCTCGACCCCGACGCACTCCCCGGCACCTGGATCCTCGCCCCCCTCCACCCCGGCCACGACCTAGGCCAGCTTCCGCTGGCCGAACTCTGGCTAGCCCTCTACGACCTGACCCACCTGCCCTACAGCGAACAACTCCGCTGGCGCGCCCAACGCTGCACCGCCCACGCCACCGCCCCAGAGGCCGCCGACATCGCCCGCACCACCTGGGAACCCTTCAACCCCCGCACCCACCACCAGCACATCCAGCACCACCTCCCCGACACCGTCCTACCCCCAGCGCCGCGGGGACGCAGGTGACGGACTCCGCCTCCCGCGTGCTGATCTGCGGAAGCCGACGCTGGCCCTGGCCCGACACCGTCACCACCCTCCTGGACCGCGCCGCCGCCCGGCACGGCAGCGACCTCGTCATCATCGAAGGCGCCAGCACCGGTGCCGCAAGCGCCGCCCACCGCTGGTGCACCGACCACGACCTGCCCGCCTGGCGCCACCGCTGCTACCCCCTCGCCCCCACCCCCGGACGCCGGAAACGCACCCGCTGCTGGAGCGAAGCCGAACGCAACCAGCGGATACTCCACGACGAAGGCCCCCGCCTGGTCATCGCCTTCCACGAGAACTTCCACCCCCACCGCACCGGCAGCACCACCGACATCTGCCGCCGCGCCCTCGCCCACCAGATCCCCGTCTGGCTCGTACCCACCGCCGACCCCGACAAAGGCCTGTGGCTCAACCCCAGCCACTACACCACCCCGCACACCAGCCACGGCACACCGCACCAAGAACGAGCCGACCCTCAGCCCGACACCGCCCCACCCCAGACAACGACCGCCAGCACAGCAGAGACACCCGGCATAGCCCGTACCCACCACATCACCAGCACTCCCTGACCTGCCCAGCCACGTCCCGGCCCAGGCAAAGACCGCACAACAACCGGATACGCCCCGCACGAGAAAAACACCCCCCATGACCATGCCCCCCAGCCCACCACCCGGCGACCGCATCGACGGAGTCGTCGACCACATCGTCCACGTCACCTACGACCACCACACCATCCTGCGCCTGGCCATCGCCGATGACACACCGACCTCCGGCACGGTCACCGCGGTCGGCAAGGCGCTGTTCGGTACACAGCCGGGGGAGAGCCTGCGCCTGACTGGCACATGGATCAACCACCCCCGCTACGGACGGCAGTTCAAGACCGAAACCAGCAAGCGGACCTGGCCAGCCACCGCCCGCGCGATCCGCCTCTACCTCGCCTCCGGAATGATCCACGGCATCGGCAAGACCCTGGCCACCGCCATCACCACCCACTTCGGCGAGCAGACCCTCCACGTCATCGACACCGAACCCCAGCGCCTCCTGCAGGTCCACGGCATTGGCCCCACCCGCCTGGAACGCATCACCCAGGCTTGGAACACCCAGAAGACCATCGCTGAGATCATGGTCTTCCTCCAAGGCCTCAACATCCCCGCCCACCTGGCCGTGAAGATCCACCAGACCTATACCAAGGCGGACCAGGACCCCATGGAGGTCGTACGCCACAACCCCTACCAGCTATGCCGCGACATCCACGGCATCGGCTTCGAAACAGCCGACCGCATCGCCCTCGCCACCGGCATCCCCAAACACAGCGACCAACGCCTCCAAGCCGCCCTCCTCCACACCCTCACCCAAGCCCGCAGCAACGGCGACTGCCACCTACCCGAACGAGTCCTCCTCGCCCGCACCCGCCACCTCCTGAGCGACGACGACCCCATCACCACAGAAATCCTCGAAGACCCCATCCTGCGCCAAGCCCTGGAGGCCCTGCGCGCCCGCGGCGAGACGGTCATCGAAGACCTCCCCACACCCGTCCTCGAGGACGGCGATGTCTTCCACCCGGTCACCGTCGTCAGCCTCACCCGGATGCACCGCGCCGAGGCAGGACTGGCCGAAGACATCCTGCGCCTGCACCACGCCCCACCCACCCTGGCCGACCACACCGACTGGACCACCCTCCTCACCCACACCGCCCCCAACAACCTGACCAGCGAACAGCAACAAGCCGTCCTGACAGCCCTCACCCAGCCACTATCCGTCGTCACCGGCGGCCCCGGCTGCGGCAAGACCCACCTGCTGCGCACCCTCGTCACCCTCGCCGACCAGGCGGGCATCTCCGTCGCGCTGGCAGCCCCGACCGGGAAAGCCGCCAAACGCATGGAAGAGACCACCGGGCACGCGGCCATGACCGTGCACCGCCTGATCAGACCCCCACTCGACACGCCGCCCCAGACTGATCACAGCAACCTGCTGGAGGACGCCGACCTGGTCGTCATCGACGAAACCTCCATACTGGATGTCCAACTCGCAGCCCAGCTCACCGCAGCCATCCGCACCGGCTGCCACCTCCTCCTGGTCGGCGACACCAACCAACTGCCCAGCGTCGGCCCCGGCCGCGTCCTGCGCGACATCCTCGCCGTCCCCGACATCCCCCGCACCAGACTCACCCACGTCTTCCGCCAGGACAACGACAGCGCAGCCATCATCGACAACGCCCACCGCATCCTGCGCGGCCAGCCACCCCAGCCAGCCCCCGGCGTCTTCGGCTGCCGCCCCCTCGAAGACCCTGAGGCCATCGTCGAACACGTCGTGGACCTCGTCACCACCCATATCCCGCAGCACTTCGACGCCGCACCCGAGGACATCCAGGTCCTGTGCCCAGCCCGGCGCCACGCAACCGGTGCCCTCGCGCTCAACACCCGTCTCCAGGCCAGGCTGAACCCGCCCTCACCGGACAGGCCACAGCATCACCACGAGGGAGTCGTCTTCCGCCTCGGAGACCGCGTCCTGCAGATCCGCAACCAGCCCCACCGCGGCCGCACCGGCGTCTTCAACGGCTCCACCGGCACCATCACCGCCATCGACACCGAAACACGAGAACTCACCGTCACCCTGAACGACGGCGAAACCGTGCCCTACGCCTTCAGCGACCTCGATGAACTACTCCATGCCTATGCGCTCACCGTTCACCGTTCTCAGGGCAGTGAATACCCCTACGTCGTCATCCCTGTCACGACGTCGGCCGGACCGCTTCTCCAGCGCAATCTCCTCTACACGGCCGTCACTCGCGCTCGCCGCGGCGTTGTACTTCTCGGCCAGCCCACCGCCGTACACCGAGCCCTGGCCAACACCCAAACCCGGAGCCGCTTCACTGCACTCGAACACCGCATCCTCCAGGGAGCCACAGCCTCGTCCCGTACGCGCGGGCTCAGCCTGAACGGACAACTCGCCTGGGAATGAGACACGTATGAAAGCCGCACTGCCGAGACGGCCGATCAGCCGGTGGTCACCCCCGTTGCCTGCGCTGAGCAAGGTCTGGTGGGAGCCCGTGCGGTCCCTGGCGAGCAGCTGCTTCTCCGTGGCCTAACGGTGCGTGAGGTTCGCAGCAGTGCCGAGTGATCGGCTCGCCTCTCATCGCCTGTTCCTCGAGGACACACGCCTTCGACTCCGAAGTAACAACGCGCATTTCTGCGTGCCGATGGCGTATACGAGTCGTGCATCGTGATGCAGGGCGTTGAGGGCAACGACTTCTGTCTCGACTGAGAGTGGAGAGTGCCTGTCCGTCAACTACCGGCCGTCGAAGCGGCCAGGGACCTGCGCCGTGAACACCCGGCCGATGCCGGGCCGTGGAACATCGTTGCGGAGACGTTCGAGACCGCGAACGAACTCCACGATGCCGCGGAATACTTCACCGCCGGAGTGACCCACCTCCTCGGCCCCGCCACCCCTCTCGCTGTCGACGCCGTCCGCGACGCGGCCGACTCCACCGGCATCGAGATGCTCGTCATCGGCCGCCACCGCGTCCGGCGTCGCCTCGACCAGCCGCACGACGACCTCGACCAACTGGTCCACGACCTTTACGAGGACCGCCCGCCCCGCCTCCGCACCACCAGCACCCCTCGACGACCTCCACAACCCCGAGCTCCGAGCCGCGGCGGGCAACGATCCCCAAGCCCTGATCGCCTCGATCGAGAAGCTCTCCCGCGAGATCGAAGCCCGCCGGCTGCCCTCTCCCACCCCGGATGACCTGCGCACTCTTCTGGAGCCACGACGAGTTCGCCCAACTGTTGAACACATGGCCCGAGCTGGTCGACCACTACGGCACCGAACACCACGAACATATCCGCCACGTCGAGCAGATGCTGCAACGCCTGTCCAACGAGGGGGAACCCCACCTCGGCATCGCGCACGGCACCGTGAGCGACTTCGAGTCCTTCACCAGCGAGGAGAACCTGCCCCCGCAGGACGGAGACACCCGGGCCCACCCCACTACGCCGCCGACATCGCCGTCCGGGGCCAAGCCGCCCCATGGCCCCCGGCCCGCAACACCCCCTGCCGGTGTGGCTCCACACGCAAGTACAAAAAGTGCTGCGGCAACCCGCCCTCACTTGAACAAGATCCACTGGGGTCTTTCACCAAACTCGCGACAGAGCCGAATCACGTGACCGTTCACAGTGGATCTTCTGCGGATGCGGACCCGCGAGGGCATGCCCGCTCCAAGGGGAAGCTCAAGGGCAAGCAGCCCAAACTCACAGCCCGGCAGCAAGCTCACTTCGTCAAGGAGCACCACAGTGGCGAGCACACGATCGCCGACATCGCCGAGCTGTTCTCCGTGAGCCGGGCGACGGTGTACAGGGTTATGGAATGCGCCGAAACCGTCGGTTGAACCCGGGTTCATCACTTATCGCTGCTGGTCAGCGATATTCGATGTCTTGCGGCCATTACTACGGCGACCCCAGGAGCAGAAGGCCGTCGACGCGCTGGCACGGTTGCTCGCCGACTGGGCGCGTCAGTGGCGGGGGCCAGGTGTGCCGTAACCCGGCGTCCGCAGGCCGCCCATTTTGCGTTGTGACAAGCGGGAAGGGGCGGCGGCGTAGCTCGGAAACCATTTGTTTTCGCAAGCCAGGGCCGCTATAGACCCATGGCTGGGAGAAGCGCGTACCCAACTTGTCACAATGCGAAAATAAGAGTGTCCAAGGGCACAGAGGAACTTCCCGTGTCAGTGCATCGCGATGAGGCGAGCGATCTTCAGGCCAAGATGGAGCGACAGCCTATCGTCGCCCCTGGAGAGATCGACTCCGGTGATCTCTTCTACACGTTTGAGCCTGTAGTAAAGGCTCGTGCGATGGATCCGCAACTGCTCGGAGGTCCGCTTGATATTTCCGGCGTTGTCGAAGAACGCCTCCAAGGTGAAGACAAGGTCGTCCTCGCCCAGACCCGGGCGTTCGAAGAGTGCTCGCAGACCCGGGTGCAAGCTGTCGGCGAGCCTATCCGGCGGCAGCTCCGCTAGCATGCTGTACACCCCGAGCTCGCTGTAGCGCACGACGAATCCGAGAACTCGGACCACACTCGCGACCTCAGCCGCGCGACGTGCGTCGGCGTACGAGGCATGAACGTCTTCGAGCCGGGTGCGGGGTTCGCCGATGCCAATCCAGCAGCAGGTGTGACTGTCCGCTTCTGCCAACACTCTTTCGCGGATCCCTGTGCCCAGTTCGGCCAAGGCTCCACGTTTGGTCGGATGGTCGTCCGTCAGCAGCAGGATGGCGTGATCCGGGCGTTCGAGGGTCAGAGCGCGCCGCTGTTCGCGTCGGGTTCGGCCGAATTCGACTCCGGCCGTCAGCGCGAGTCGGTCCTGTTCGGTGAGAGGCGAGTTGCCGCGGGTCAACGTGACGACGAGAGCGGCACTGGCGCGGTGGGAGAAGAGATTCTCCGCAACGAGCTGTTCGGCGGCTTGCGCGCGGACCTCGGCCTGATCGGCGAGGAGGTCGCGCGTGAGCTCACGTTCGCGTCCACGGCTGAGCTCGCCGAGCAGATATTCGCGATGGATGATCAGGCCGACGGTTTCGGCTGCCCGGCGCACGGCGGACGCCTGGAGATCGTCGACGGCGCCTTCCGAGGCCAGGAGCCACATGAAACCCAGCAGCGCTCCCTTGTATTTCACCGCCTTGCCGTACCGGGTGGTGTCCGTGACCGTGGTGACCTCGGGTTCGTGCCAGCTGTCGGGCTTGGCGAAGGTCAGGACGCCGCCGTGCCGACGCGGCCGTCCGCCCTTCGGCCCGGAGCGGCGGGGCCGGGGTCGCGGAGCATGACAAGGTCCGAGCGCAGGCGTCCGACCAGGACTACAGGCAGGTCCGCCAGGGCGTGGGAGAGGTAGGCGACGTCGTAGCCGGAGTCCATGACGATCCAGATCTCCGGATCACTGGACTGCCACTGCTGGGCCTGGATCAACCGCTCGACGACATCTCGTAGTTGGGAAGCAGGTAACGGCAGTCGCGTCGTCCGCCGGTCCCAGGCGCACGGCGTCCAGCAATGCGACCCAGGAGGTCCGGCCGGTCTCCAGGGCTGCGACGAAGGAGTACGGCCAGCCCGGCACGAACTGATCCGTCTTGCGGTCACCGCGCCCGTAGACGTGGCAGAACAGCCGGTCGTCGCTGGTCGGGGCGTCCGGGGCGTAGCCAGTTGCTGACATCCACGGCCAGTACGATGCGCCCGTCGGCCGCCCTAGGCAGCGGCAGGCCGGCCAGTGTGCGGCGCAACCGTGTCGGCTCCAGCCAGCCCCGGTCCAACGCGGCATACAGGGCCCCGTGACCCCGCCGGTACTCGACCGCCAGACAGAGCTCGACCAGGGTCTTCACCGGTCCGTCCGCGCACAGCACCGCGTCCGTGAGCTCGAAGAGCGCGTCCTGGCGGGCGTAGAGGCATTCGTAGAACTCGACCCGAAAGCGGGACAAGATACCCAATGTGTCGCCTGCGGGCGCGTCGACCGGGAGACTCATGGGCAGCAGCCGTTCTTTTGTGCTTCGTGACTAGACATCTCGAAGCGTGGAGAACGGCCGCCCCTGCTGTCCCGGGAAGAACCGCAGATCAGCAGGTCGGGTGACCTGCGAGGATAAACGTCAAGCTCAGGGGTCAGTGGGTTTGGGTGACCTTGGCCAAGCCCCGGGGCGCGTCTGGGTTCTGGCCACGGGAGACGGCGACCTCGTAGGCCAGCAGCTGCAGTGGCAGGATCTCCAGGACTGGCTGGAGCTGCTCGGCCACCGCCGTCGTCGGCAGCGTGAACCCGGTCGCGGCTCGCTCCACTTCGGCCCGGCTGCCGATCACTACCAGGTCCGCGCCCCGGCCGCGCAGCCGTGCCAGCACTGGCGCCAGCGCCTGGCCGCCTCGACCCTCGGGGACGATCGCGATCACCGGCGAGACGTTGTCCACCATGGCCAGCGGTCCGTGCAGCAGGTCGGCCCCCGAGTAGGACAGCGCCGGGATGTAGCTGGTCTCCATCAGCTTCAGCGCCGCCTCCTTGGCGGTCGGATATCCATACCCCCGGGAGGTAAGCACCATCCGCTCGGCGAACCGGTACCGACCCGCCAGCGCCCGCATCTCCTGCCCCCGGTTCAGCACCTGCCCCGCCAGCTTCGGCAGCACCTTCGCCGCCGCCCCGTCCCCGCCCCGCAGCCCCTCGACGAACAGGTACAGCGCCAGCAACTCGGCGGTGTAGGACTTGGTCGCTGGCAGCGCCCGCTCCGGGCCGGCCAGCACGTCGAGGTGGAACTCGGCCGCCCCGGCCAACGCGGAGCCAGCGTTGTTGGTCACCGCCAGCGTGATCGCCCCCGCCTCCCGGGCTGCCCGAGTGGAGGCCACCAGGTCCGGGGAGCCACCGGACTGGCTTATGGTGATCACCAGGCAGTCGGTCAAGTCCGGCCGGGCACCGTAGGCCGTTGTCGTCGACATCGAGGTCAGTCCGCAGGGCAGCCCCAGCCGGATCTCCAGCAGGTACTTTGCGTAGAGCGCCGCGTTATCGGACGTGCCGCGCGCGGTCAGCAGCACGAACCGCGGCCGCCGCGCCGCGATTCGCCCGGCGACCTCGCGGATCTGCGGCGTGCCCTGGTCAAGCAGCCGCTGCAGCACCGCTGGCTGCTCGGCTATCTCGCCGGATATGAGCTGGCCCGGCCGCTCTCGGTGCTGGGTTGGAGTCGTGGCGGACATGCTGGGTGTCTCCAGTTGGCTGTGTCTCGAACGAACCGTGCTCCGGCGTCGGGCAGACACGGGTCAGCATCCGCAGCCAGGGCCGGTGGCGCGGCGGCGGCGAAAGAAACTCCGGTGCGCGGCCCCTTGGAAAAAGCAGAATACTGGTTATTGTTCGAGCTGTGAACTTCGATGACGAGCGCCTCCTCACGCGCAACGGCTTGGCTGTCCGGCAACTCGCGGTCCTCCTCCTGAACCACGACGAGGACACCCGACTGCCCCGGCTGCGGGACTTCGCGGAGCACATGGGCGTAGGCAACGGCACGGTGCAGGCGGCCCTCCAGCTGCTGGAGGAGTCCGGGGCGATCGAGACGGTCGCCCGCGGCCACCTCGGCACGTTCCTGGTGCACGCCGACCGCGCCATACTCTGGCGAATCTCCGGGCTCGGCACGCTGCTCGCCGCGATGCCACTGCCGTACTCGCATCGGTACGAAGGTCTGGCCACTGGACTACGCGCCGCCTTCGAACGGGCTGGCACCCCGTTCGCAATCACCTTCATGCGCGGCGCCCACGCGCGCGTGTCCTCCCTACTGGAGGGCAAAGTCGACCTGGTCGTACTGTCCCGCTTCGCCGCCGATCGCCTGATGGAGCACCATCCGCTTGAGCTGGTCGCCGACCTGGGGCCGGCTACCTACGTCGGCGCGCACGGCGTGCTCGCGCGGCGCGGAACCGACCTGTCCTCCCGCGGCCTGCGCGTCGCCATCGACCCCAGTTCGGAGGATCTGCAGATACTCACCAAGCGGGCGTTCGCGGGACGTGAGGACGTGAAGTGGGTAGAGGCGTCGTATATGCAGCTGCGCGACCTCTTCGAGCGCGGTGAGGTCGACGCCAGCGTCTGGAACCTCGACGAGGCCCAGGACCGGCTGGGACCCGACGTCGACATACTGCCGCTCGGCGCCGAGATCACCCGGGAGCTGGCGATGCGCAACTCCAGTGCGGCGATCATCGGCCGGGCCGAGGGGGCCCAGACCCTGAGCGCCGCGCGTGAGGCCCTCGACCTTTCACTCGTCACCACCATCCAGAGCGAAGTGCTGCACGGTACGCGCATCCCCGTGTACTGAGGCCGGTCGCTGAGGCCTACTCAGGGCCCTGCAATCGCAGGGACGTTCAATATCCAGAATCCCGGTTACTGTCGCTTCGCCGACCACGACAAGGAAACGCTTATGGAAGACAGGCTTGCCATCCGGATCCAGATGTTCCGCGACAACGGCCAAGTCCAGCCGCAGGTCGCCGAGTTCGTCACGGCCGCGCTTCAGGCGCTGGCCGCCGAGGGACACACCGTCACCGAGGACAGCGCCGGCATGCTGACCAGCCATCTGATGATGGCTCTCACACGGCTGCTGAACGGTGAGGCGATCGCACAGTTCCTCACCGACGACCAGGTGACGGCCGAGCTCGCGGGCCACCCTGAAGCGCTCGACCGCGCCCGGGCCCTGGCCACCTGGGCGCAAGCCGAGCTTGGCGCCGCCCTCCCTGAATCCGAGATCAACTTCCTGGCGATGCACCTGGCCGTACTGGCACAGCACGCGCCCGCACTTCAGTCCCCCCTCACCCCGCACCCCTCACTCCACGAGAAGGGCAGACCATGACCAAGATCCTCATCGGCGGCATCGGCAAGGTCGAAGTGGCCGACACTATCAACAAGCTGGCCCTCGACGGCATCGAGGTCGCCGTCTCCAGCGACATGGACGCCGCCATGAAGCTGCGCACCGGACAGGCCGGCTACTTCCTAGGCACCTGCCACACGGGCGCCGGCGCCTCACTCGGAGTCCTCGTCGGCATCATGGGCAATCCCGCCTGTCACACCTTCGGCCGCAGCGTCCCCACCCAGGACGAGATCAAGGCCCTTCTGGCGCAAGGCAAGAAGGTCTTCGGTTTCTCCACGGACCAGATCGACCTGATCGCCCCGCTCATGGCCCGCGCCATCGCCGCGCACACCGCCTGACGTCCGATCCCCATGCCCGCCCTCGTATGACCCGCCTCAGATCCAACCAAGGCCCCAAGGAGTGACCTCGTGAGCAGAACCGTCCTCGCCGCGAGCACCAGCCTCGACTTCTCCATCGCGCAACAGATGACCGTCATCGGCCTGTGCGCGCTGACCGCGTTCATCTCGCACATGGCGCTGGCCGTCTTCAACGACGGCGTACGCCCCTTCATGCTCGGTTTCATTCAGGGGCAGTCCACCCGCAGCGCCACCACCGCCGTCTCCTTCGGGCTCTCCGCCGGCTTCATCTTCGGCCTGGGTGCACCGATGGCGCTCTCCACCGGTGTCCTCAACCCCTGGCTGATATTCCTGCCCACCGACATCCTCGGCATCGTCTCGCCCAAGAAGTGGCTTGCTCCGCTGCTCGGCGGCGCCTGGGGCGCGCTGATCGTCTTCGGCCTGAACGGTGCCAACACCATCGCGCACGACCTGCCGGTCGACTTCCTGACCGCGATGCAGCAGATGGCGATGCCGATCCTCTTCCTCTTCACGCTGTTCCCGGTGCTCGCCATTACCAAGCAGTTCGGCAGGCTCTACGGCGGTATCGCGGGCGCGGTCGAGCTGGCGATCGTGGTCCTCACTATGAAGCTCTGGCCGAACATGTTCGCCGGCGCACTGGCGATGGCGGTCGGCGTGCTCATGCTCATCGGCTTCGCGGTCACCAAGGACCTGGGGCAGCGCAAGCTGGACAAAACTGCGGGCCAGGCGGTCGAGCTGCCCGAGGGCGAGGACCCGATGGCCTCGTTGTTCAGCGCGAGCGCCACCCGGCTGCGCAAGTACCTGCCGCTGTTCATGGTGCTGGGCGCCGGTGTGTGCGTCCTCTCACAGATGCACATCTTCGGCGGCGGTGAGGCCACCAGCTTCCTCATCGCCAAGGGGCAGTACACCGAGGCGGCTCAGGTCGACTTCTACCGCGTCTTCGGCTTCATACCGCTGATCGCCACCACCGCACTCGCCTCTGGTGCCTACGGCATCGCCGGCTTCACCCTGGTCTACCCGATCGGCTATCTGATGCCGAACCCGGTCATCGCCGCCGTCGCCGGCGCAGCGGTCTTCGCCATCGAGGTGCTCGCCCTGTCGTACATCGGCAAGACGCTCGGCAAGCTGCCGACGGTACGGGACTCCTCGGAGCATCTGCGCAGCGCCATCAGTGACGCACTGGGCCTGGCCATCCTGTTCGGCTCGCTGATGGCGGCCAACACCATGGGCGGCGGACTGGGCATCCTCATCGTCGGCGGTCTCTACCTCCTCAACGAGACGATGGGACGGCCCGTGGTGAGAATGGCTGCGGCTCCGGCCGCCGTGCTCGTCGGCGGCATCGTCCTCAACCTTCTGTACTGGCTGCACCTGTTCATGCCAGTCAAGAGCTGATCGCTCACCAACGCCGAGCGGCGCTGACCGCACATCACGCCAGGAGGACACCGCCATGAACCACCTGCACACCGTCACCGGCCCCCTCTCCGCCAGTGCCGTCCGCGGCCCGGTGCTCGCCCATGAGCATCTGGCCCTGGACCTCAGCCGAGACACCGACCAAGAGGCCAAGCTGTCCCCGGCCGAGCACGCAGGGCGCATCACCGCCGAACTGGCCGGACTGCGCCAGGAGTACGGCCTCTCCCTCGTGATCGAGATGACGTGCCGGGGCATGGGGCGCGACCCCCGCGCCCTGGCACGCGTCTCCAAGGACTCGGGGGTCGCGGTGGTCGCCGCCACGGGCTGGTACTACGAGCCGTTCCACCCGCCCGAGGTCGGCGGCACCAGCGCCCAACAGCTCGCCGAGACGCTCATCGGCGAGATCGACGGCGGCGTCGGTGACACCGGGATCCGTCCCGGTGTCATCGGCGAGGTCGGCAGCCATGGCGACAAGCCCAGTGAGCCCGAGACACGCACTCTGATTGCCGCCGCCCGCGCGGCCGTCGCCACCGGCCTGTCCATCGCCACCCACGCGCATCTGGGCACCGGCGGTCTTGCCCAGCTGGAACTACTCACCGACGTGGGCCTGCCGGCACACCGCGTCAGCATCGGCCACCAGGACCTGCTCGACGATACCGCCGTGCACCGGCAGCTGGCCGCGTCCGGCGCCTACGTCGCCTTCGACACCGTCGGCAAGGAGAGCTACCACAGCGACGACGCCCGGCTGCGGCTGCTGTTCGCCCTGCTGGAGGCCGGACACGCCGACCGGGTACTGCTCAGCTGCGACATCTCCCGGCACGGATATCTGCTGGCGGAAGGTGGCCACGGTTACGGGCATCTCTTCCGCTCCTTCCTGCCAAAGGCGCGGGCGGCCGGAGTCGACGACGACTTGATCGACCTGATGACACGCCGCAATCCGCTGCGCTTCCTGACCGGTGCGACTGCCAAGGAGATCTGAGATGTCACAGATCCGCCTTCCACCGACCTTCCCGCTGCCAACTGTGCCGCTGCACGACGCACTGGCCAAGCAATTCCAGCTGCTGGAGGCCGTCACCACCCACTTCGAGGGACAGCAGCTCTTTGCGGCCGACACCGGCGTCATCCCAAGTCTCGGGCGGCCACGCACGACCGCGATGGTCGAAGCGGTGCTCGCCGACTTCCTCTCCGCGCAGGCTGCGGCCCTCGTCCAGGGCGCCGGCACCGGCGCCATCCGCGCCGCCCTCACCGCCGCCGTCGCCCCCGGCGAACCTCTTCTCATCCACCGCGCACCCCCATACCCCACCACCGAGGTGACGCTGCGCGGTCTCGGGGTCGAGACGGCCGAGGTCGACTTCAACGACCGCACCGCCCTGGACGCAGCGCTCGCCTCGGGCCGGTTCTCGTGGGCGTACATGCAGCACACCCGCCAGCGTCTGGCCGACTCCTACGACCCGGGCGAGGTGCTCGCGGCCTGCCGGGCCGCGGGCGTGCGCACGATCGTGGACGACAACTATGCGGTCATGCGCGTCCCGGCGTGCGGCGTCGAACTCGGCGCCGACGCCTCCTGCTTCTCGCTGTTCAAACTGCACGGGCCCGAGGGCGTCGGCCTCGTCGTGGGCGCCCACGATCTCGTCGACGGCGTCCGAGCGCAGAACTACTCCGGTGGTGGCCAAGTCCAGGGCCACCAGGCGCTGAACGCCCTGCGCGCGCTCACCCACGTCCCCGTGATGTGGTCGGTGCAGTCACAGGTCAGCGCCGAGGTCGCCCAGCGGCTGGCGGCGGGCGAGGTGCCAGGCGTCACCGAGATCCGGATCGCCAACGCACAGGACCGCTGCGTCCTGGTACAGCTCGACCGGCCCATCGCCCGCCAACTGCCCGCCGTCGCCGCCCGCTACGGCGCCGCATTCTACCCCGTGGGCTCGAACTCCCGCTACGAAATCGCCCCGCTCTTCTACCGGATGTCCAGCTCCTCCCTCAACGACGCTCCGGAACTCGCCGACTGGACGGTGCGCATCAACCCCATGCGGGCCGGCGCCGACCTCGTGCTGGAGATCCTCCGCTGCTCGCTGACCGACCTGCTCCACCACAAGGACAACTGACGTGTTCCTCAAGACCGTGCTCGCCCGCAACTCCGGACTGGTCGACGCCGCCGCCGCGCTGCACCACCAAGGCGAGATCCCGCCGGACACGTATGTGATGGACCTCGACGCCGTGGAATCCAACGCGGCGCTGCTCGCCGCCGAGGCCGAACGGCTAAGCCTGACCCTATGGTTCGTGGTCAAGCAGTTCGGCCGCAACCCCGAGCTGATCCGGGCCGTTGCCCGGCACATCCCGAAGTACGCGGCCATCGACCCGCCAGAGGCACGCGTCCTGCACGCCTCCGGCGCCCGGGCCGGAAACCTCGGCCACCTGATGCAGATCCCCCGCAGAACACTCGATGAGATGCTCGCCTGGCGGCCGGAGACCGTCACGGTCTACGACGCCGCCAACGCCCACGCGGTCTCGGCCGCAGCCGAGCGGCTCGGTGTCGTCCAGGACGTACTCGTACGCTTGGAGGGTGCGCCCGGCTCGGTCTACCCCGGGCAGGAGGGCGGTGTTCCGCTGAGCCGACTGGACGCCTTCGCCGAAACGGTCGAACGGCTCCCCGGTGTACGGATCGCGGGCGTCACCGCCTTCCCGTGCGTGCTATGCGATCCGCCCTCCAACAAGCCCCAGGCCACCCCGAACTTCGACCTCGCGCTCACCGCGCGCGAACTGCTGGCCGCCCGCGGCCACACCGGCCTGAAGCTGAGCGCGCCGAGCGCGACGTCCATCGCCTCCCTGCCGCTGCTCGCCGGCCTCGGTGCCACGCACGGCGAGCCCGGTCACTCGCTCACCGGTACCACTCCGCTGCACGCCCTCGACCCGCACCAGCCCGAGCAGCCCGCCTACGTATATGTCAGTGAGGTCGCCCACACCCTCGCCGACGGCCGACCCGCCCTGTACGGCGGTGGTTTCTACGCACGCGCCGACATCAAAAACGCGCTGCTTCCACGGACGGGCGTGCGTCTGCCGGTGCAGGCGGCACCGGCCGAGAACATCGACTACTACCGGCTGCTCGACGCGCCGACGGCCTCCCAGCAGGTACGTGTCGGCGACACGGCAGTCCTCGCCTTCCGCACGCAAATCTTCGCCACACGCAGCAACGTCGCCGTCGTGTCCGGACTGTCGTCCAGACAGCCACGGCTCCTCGGCCTGTACGACGCCCTCGGCCGCCCCTTCTAAGAGAGCAGAGCCATGAGCAAGACCGTCATCTTCGTCGTCGACGGCTTCGGCATCGGGGCGATGCCCGACGCGGGCGCCCTGCGCCCGGGCGATATGCGCGCCGACACCTGCGGCCACACTCTCGATCACCACCGCACGGAACTAGGCCGTCCCTTGCGGCTGCCGTCGTTCGGGGCACTCGGCCTCGGCCTGGTCCACCCGCATCCGGATCTGGCGGACCGCACCACCCTGCCGGTGGCCGTCGGCAGGGCGGCCCTCGGCTATCCGGGCGCCGACACCTACGCGGGCCACCAGACCATGATGGGCGCCGACTTCACTTCGGTGACCGTGGCGCGGCTCGGCGAACATCTCGACGAGGTCGCGGCCGCGCTCCGGGCAGGTGGGCACAGAGTGGATCCCTTGGACACCAAGCCCCTCCTGGTCGTGGACGGCGCCGTGCTGGTGCACGACAACCTCGAAGCCGATCCGGGCATCAACTGGAACGCCTCGGGCCGCCTAGAGGACCTGTCCTTCAGACGGATCCTGTCCATAGCGCGAACAGTCCGCGCGGTCGCACCGGTGGCGCGCGTCATCGCCGTCGGCGGCCATGCCGACGCACCGCTCCCTCGTTTCGTACGCCCCGGCGACGGCGGTACGGTCGGCCTCGACACGCCAGCGACCGGCTTCTACCGCAACGGCGAGCTCGAAGTACAGCACCTCGGCGCACCGTTGGACCACACCCGCCAACTGCCGGAGCTGGCGGCCCGAGCGGGCATCCCGGTCACGCTCGTCGGCAAGGCCGCCGACATCCTCGCGTGTGATGCGGCCGTGCGCCGCCCCGCGGTGCCGACCGCCGACGTCCTGGCACACACCCTGGATGCCGTACGAGCAGATGGCGACGGCCTAGTCGTCGCCAACGTCCAGGAGACGGACCTCGCCGGACACCAGCAGGACACCAGTCAGTACGGCGCTGTGCTCGAAGAGGTCGATGCGGGGCTGGGCGAACTGATCGCACTGCTCGACTCACCGGGCGACCGTCTCATCGTCACCGGCGACCACGGAAACGACCCCACCATCGGGCACGCATACCACACACGCGAATACGTGCCCGTGCTGATCCACCGGCCGGAAGCCTCCGGACTGGAGCTCCTGCCGGACGCGACCGGCCTGGCCGACGTGGGCGCCACAGCCGCGCATGCGCTGGGACTGGACCCAGCCGGCCTGGCCAACGGGACAGCGCTGCGCCCCGCACGGCACGCAGCCTAAGCTTGATTCTGTCGGGGATCTTGGGTGGTCGAGGTCAGTTGCCGAGGGTTCGCCAGGACTTCGACCGGGGGTCCCTTGCTGGTCCAGAAAGGTCTGGAAGGCGGTCGGTGGTCGTGGTGTGGGCCTCTACTCAGTCGGTGGCAGGCCGCTGAGGCGTTCGATGTTCACGGCGATGGCCGTGAAGACGTGTTGCAGGTGGGCTTTCGGCTGTCTGCGGTAGCGGCAGTGGCGCGTGCTGAAGCTTCCCCTTGATCGTGGACACCTGGAGACTGGGACGAGGTTCCAGAGGAAGTAGTGCCAGGTGGATAGTCAGTACTCGAAGCGGTATTCGGAGGAGTTCAAGCGGGACGCGATCGCGTTGGCCCGCTCCTCCAGCAAGACGATCACGGAGGTCGCGCGGGATCTGAGGGTGAGCCCGGAGAGCGTGCGCGGATGGGTCAAGCGTGACCGGATCGACCGCGGTGAGGGCGGGCCGGGCGAGCTGACCAGCGCCGAGCGTGAAGAGCTCACACGGCTGCGCCGGCAAAACGCCGAGCAGCAGAAGACGATCGAGATCCTGAAAAAAAGCCGCACCAATCTGCTGACGGCTTCTCCCGGGCGGGATATCTTCGGCAATCCCACCCGGCTTCCCACGACAGCCGTCAGCATGCTTCCGCCCGGTGGAATCGGCCACGGCCACCGGGCAGACCGAGGGTGTCAGGATCTACCGCAACGACCGCATCCCTGAGGCAGCCAGCGGCGGGATCAGCGTGCAGGCGGTCAACCTCGATCTCCCGAAGACAGCCGGTCTGGAGATGGCGGCGGGTCGGTGGCTGAACTCGGCCCAGGCCGAGTATCCTGCCGTGGTCCTCGGATCGGCCGCGGCCGAGCGGCTCGGTGTCAGCACGACCGGCCTTCAAGTGTGGCTCGGCAAGCAGACGTTCACCGTCACCGGGATACTCCAACCTGCTGCGCTGGCACGGGAGCTGGACAACTCAGCGCTCGTCGGCTGGAGCGCAGCCAAGAAGCGGCTCGGTTCCACTGCCACCCGACAACCGTGTACGTACGATCCGCCGAAGCGGCCGTCGACCAGGTACGCGAGGTGATCCCGGAGACCGTCAACCCCGCCGCGCCTAACCAGGTCGATGTCTCGCGGCCCTCCGACGCGCTGACCGCAAAGCGGGCCGCCAACAAAACGTTCACCGCGCTCCTCGCCAGCATCGGCGCGATCGCCCTTCTGGTCGGCGGGGTGGGCGTAGCCAACACGATGGTCATCGCGGTCCTTGAGCGGCGCACCGAGATCGGACTGCGGCGGGCGCTGGGCGCGACGCGGTCACAGATCCGCCACCAGTTCCTCACTGAGTCAGTCCTGCTGTCCTGCCTCGGCGGGATCGTCGGCGTCGGTCTGGGGGCCGGAGGATCAGCCGCCTATGCGTTGTGGAAGGGCTGGGCCGTGGTCGTCCCACTCTGGGTGCTGGGACTCGGCCTCCTCGCCACCATCGCCATTGGCGCTCTGGCCGGCCTGTGGCCCGCCGCACGGGCGGCCCGCCTGAGTCCTTCCATGGCCCTGGCTTCCTACCGGTAGTTCGTTAAATCTGGTGGTGGTGTGGGTTGACGGTAGGTCGGGTTGGTCGTAGGCCGGTGGTAGGAGTCAACTTCCTTGCTGGGGGCTGAAGATGACCGCTCGCCGTCCGTGTCCGCCTGCGCCGGGGCCATTGGAGGACTACGCGGCCCGGTTCGACGACCTCTTCTTCAGCCTGGCCCAGCGGCGAGGGTTTCGCGAGTACCTGGCCGGACTGCTGGCACCGCGGGAGCGGAACAAGACGATCACCTGCCTGGCAGGGGCGGAACCGGTGGCGGGTGCGGGGACGCCGGGGGTGCAGCGGCTGCAGTTCTTCCTGTCCGAGTCGCCCTGGGAGGCTGAGCTGGTCAACGACCGGCGGCTCGAGCTGCTGCGTGAGGAGACGGCGACGGCTCCGCACGACGGCGGGGTCATCGTGGTCGACGATTCCGGGGACCGCAAGGACGGCACGGCGACCGCGCACGTGGGCCGGCAGTGGCTGGGCCGTTTGGGCAAGACCGACAACGGCATCGTCACGGTGACCACGGTGTGGACCGACGGCCGCGTGTACTACCCGCTGCACGCGACTCCCTACACCCCAGCCCACCACTTCGCCCGCGGCCGCTCCGACCCGGCCTTCCGCACCAAACCGCAGCTGGCCGCTGCCCTCGCGGCCCGCGGGAAGGCTGCGGGCTTCGGCTGCCGGGCGGTGGTCGCCGACTGCGCCTACTCCGTCAGCGATGACTGGTACCTCGCACTGCGCGAGGTCGGCCTGGCCTACGTGGTCGCCCTCAAGCCGCACCGCGGCACCTGGGCTCCGGCCGACCAGCCACACACCCCGATCGAAGCCGCCCACGCCCTGACCTGGCGCAATGCCAAGCGTCCAGGCGACTGGACACCCGTGGAGCGTCATTTCCGCGACGGGCACACCGAGACCTGGTGGGCCGCTGATGCCTACCTGGGCGGCTACGGACCCGACTCACCCTGCCGGCTGGTCGTGGCCACCACCGACCCAGCCAGCCTGCCGGAGAAGGCCACCTGGTACCTGACTACCAACCTGCCTCACCTCGACGCACCCCATGCCATCACCGGCCCGCACCCGCCGGCCGACCTGGCCGAGATCATCCGCCTCTACGGACTGCGGCCGTGGATCGAGCAGAGCTACAAGCAGGTCAAGGACGAACTCGGCTGGGCCGACTTCCAAGTCCGCTCCGACCGCGCCATCCGCCGCCACCAGACCCTGGTCAACTGCGCCTTCTCCTTCTGCTGGGACCAATGGTTCGCCCCACCCGGCCCCCTGGATGCCACCGCGCCGGACCCGTGCCCCGACGAGGGGCCAGAGAGGGGGACCGGCCCCGTCCCACCAGCCCCAACAGCCCTGCTGGCCCAGGGCCTTACGAGCCATCCGTTCCTGGCTCACCCCCGCCGTCACCCTCAACCGATGGTGGCGAGCCTGGACGGACACGGACCCACCCTCCGAGCTCCAGGCCCTGATCGATGCGGTCACCACCGGACACGGCATTGACCTCTACCTCCGGATTTAACGAACTACCGGTAAGCCTTGATCCACCGACCAGTCCGTTGCGGATAACGCCCGGGGAAACGAGGAAGTGCCTTGTGACCTGCGATGATGGGAGTTCTTGAGGCTTCCGGCACGCACGATCAGCAAGGCACTTCCGAGATGCAAGTTTCCCACACCCCTGCGAGGGTCTTCGCTGCGTTCGATGGCCCGAATCTCATCGCGCATGCCGGGCTGGTGCCGGTGATGAGGCTGGCCGAACGGTGCGGGCTTTCGCGCCTGGTGTCGGACAAGGTGAAGTTGACCGGGGCGGCAAACGGTGCGGGGGCGGCGGCGGACGCCAAGGTCGACAGCATCGTGGGCGGTATGGCCGCAGGGGCGGACAGCATCGATGACCTGGACATGCTGCGCCACGGTGCAATGCCGACCGTGTTCCGGGATGTCCGTGCCCCGTCCACTCTGGGCACCTTCCTGCGCACGTTCACCCACGGTCACGCCCTCCAACTGCACGCCGTGCACCGGAAGTTCCTCGGCGCGCTGACCGCGCACACCCCGCTGCTGCCCGGCTCGGGCGAGAAGGCGTTCATCGACGTCGACTCCACCCACAAACGCGTCTACGGCCGCACCAGCAGGGCGCCGAATACGGCCGGTTCAAGGGCATCCGCACCCTGCAACCCCCTGCTCGTCACGATCTGCACCCCAGGCCGGTGATTGCCACCGTGCGGATGCGCCGAGGCAAGGCCGCCGACTCCCGCGGCGCCCCGAAATTCGCAGCCGAGGCCCTGGCCACCGCCGTCGAGGCCGGCTGCACCGGCCTGCGCATCCTGCGCGCGGACTCCCAGTTCTACAACGCCGGGGTCACTGCCGCGTGCCGCCGAGGCGGCGCCCACTTCTCCATCACCACCGGCCTGAACCCCTCCATCAAACGGGCCATTCACAGCATCCCCGACACCGCGTGGCAGCAGATCACCTATCCCACCTCAGTGCCCGACCCTGAGACCGGCGAACTCATCTCAGACGCCGAAGTCGCCGAGATACCCGCCTACACCGCCTTCGCCAGCCGGAGGAAAACGGAGCGGGTCACGGCCCGCCTCATCGTGCGCCGGGTCCGCGACCTGGCCAAACCGCCCACTGTCGGCGAGCAGGGCGAACTGTTCCCCGTCTGGCGCTACCACCCGTTCTTCACCGACAACCCCGCCCCACCCTCCAGGCGGAACGGGAACACCGCCACCACGCCGCCGTCGAGCAGGTCATCGCCGACAGCAAAGCCTCCGCCCTGGCCCACCTGCCCTCGGCGCACTTCCACGCCAACGCCGCCTGGCTGACCCTGTGGGCGATGGCCTACAACCTGCTGCGGGCGACCCGGAGCACTGGCCTCTGCCTTCCACGCCAAGGCCACCACCGCGACCCTGCGTGCTCACCTCGTTAGTGTCCCTGCCCGAATCGCCCGCTCAGCCCGGTGCCTCACCCTGCACCTACCGCAGCGATGGCCCTGGCAAGACGCGTGGACCCGGCTGTTCGCCACCTTCCACGCGCCGCCCGAGGCACCCTGACGTCACTGACCACCCCGCCCGCCAGGGCCCGACCGGAGCCGAATCGTGGAAAAGCCGAGCAGACCGGCAAATACCCTCTGCCCGCGTCCAATCACAGCCCCAACACCCGACCCTCGAAGCCTCAAAGAATCACTTCAGAAACGGGCCGGTGGATCGAGGCTAAGGAGCGTCCGGGAGGACGTCCCCGGCCGTGCCCGGATCTGGTCGGGGTCGTTGCTGTACAACGCCGACGGCTCCGAGCTGCGCACGGGCGTCGACGTGGAGAGCGTCGCCGCACGGGTGGCTGCAGAGGTGCTGCATGCAGCACCGTCCCGACCTCTGGCTCTACGCCGGACAGCGCGGCCTGAAGGTCGAGGCGTACCGCAAGGGGCGCGCCCGCCCGGACGCCGTGCTGGCGCCTGACGGGCGCTTCGCGGGAGATGGTGAGGTCCGACCCAGATGGGGTCCTGATGACCGTCGAGGTTACGTCGTACGACTGGGACACCGACCGCCGCGACCGCCAGGAGAAGCCGGCCGCCTACGCGGCCGCGGGCATCCCCGTCTGCCTTCTCGTGAATCGCGACGCCTGCGCGATCATCGTCCACGCCAACCCCGACCCGAAGAGCGGCTGCTACCTCGACACCCACCGGGCCCCCTCCCCTGGCTAGGGCGACGTTCAGCGGCCCCACCAAGGCGACTTGAAATGGCTCCAGCGGGAGGGGCGTTCGGGGGCACTGAGGGGTAGTGGCGAGGCGAAGTGGCCCCACCCTGGCTCTTGCGGTGGAACGGTGGATGTGATCCGCCGAGGGTGGGTGCTGTGGATGTCCTTGTCCAAACAGGAGCTGTTCGACCGAATCCGCCGGGACAGCTGGCAACAGCAGCTGTCGATCCGGGCGTTGTCGCGCAAGTACGGCGTCCACCGGCGTCTGGTGCGGGAGGCACTGGCCTCGCCGGTGCCCAAGCCACGCAAGCAGCCGACGCGGGTCTCGCCGCGGATGGAGCCGTACAAGAAGACGGTCGACGACTGGCTGCGGGCCGATCTGGAGGCGCCGCGCAAGCAGCGCCACACCGCGAAACGGATCGGTACGCGACTGGAAGAGGAGTTCGGGGTCACGCTCCCGTACACCACAGTGCGTGACTTCGTCACCGCCCGCCGCCGCGCGATCGCCGAAGAGGGCGGAGTGCCGGCCGAGGGCTACCTGGTCCGGCACAACGCTCCCGGGGCGGATGCCGAGGTGGACTTCGGGGAGGTGTGGGTCGACCTGGCCGGGCAGCGGGTGAAGTGCTACCTGTTCGCGTTCCGCCTGGCCTACTCGGGCCGGGCCGTGCACCGGATCTCCCGCTCCTGCGGGCAACAGGCGTTCTTCGAAGGACACGTGCACGCGCTGTCCGCGCTGGGCGGGGTGCCGGCCGGGCAGGTGCGCTATGACAACCTCACGCCGGCCGTCCGCAAGGTGATCTTCCGCAGCCGACTGCGGGAGGAGAACCCGAAGTGGACCGCACTGCGCGAGTTCTACGGGTTCAGTCCATTCTACTGCGAGCCGGGACTGCGCGGCGCCCACGAGAAGGGCGGAGTGGAAGGCCAGGTCGGCTACTTCCGGCGCAACTACCTCACCCCGGTCCCGCGAGTGGCGACGCTGGAGGACCTCAACCGGCAGATCACCGTCTTCGAGGAGCGCGAGCTGGAGCGTCGTATCGGCTCACGGATCCGCACGATCGGCCAGGACTTCGCCCGGGAGGCGCCGCACCTGCTTCCCTTGCCGCCGGAGCCGTTCGAGACGGCGATGACCTTCCAGCCCAGGGTCGACCGCTACAGCCGGATCACGGTGAAGATGTGCTCGTACTCCGTCCCGGTCCGTTTCATCGACCGAAAGGTCACCGTCCACCTGACCGGCGACACGCTCGTCGTATTCGACGGCCGCCGTGAGATCGCCCGCCATGCCCGGCTCGCGGGCCGCGGCCTGGAGCACCTGGTCCTGGACCACTATCTGGAGGTGCTGCAGCGTAAACCCGGTGCTCTGGACCGGTCCGAGGCGTTGCACCAAGCTCGCGCCGAGGGCACCTTCACCGCCGAGCACGAAGCGTTCTGGGCCATGGCCAAGCAGCAGCTCGGCGAGGTCGAAGGAACGAAAGCCCTGGTCAGGGTCCTTCTCCTGCATCGGCACCAGCGACACGCCGACGTGCTCGCGGGCCTGCGGGCCGCCGTCGAGCTGGGCAGCTGCAGCGACGACGTGGTCGCCCTGGAGGCCCGCAAGGCCGCCCAGATCGCCAGCCGGACCCCCACGGTCACCGCAGCACCGGCGCCGTCCGATCAGCCGGGGCCGCTTGACCCGCAGCTGCCGCAGGTCAGCCACCTCGCTCCGCGCCGCCTGGCCAGGCCCCTGCCCGAAGACGCCCGCCCGCTGCCCCGCCTGGAGCAGTGGGACGAACTGCTCCAGCTTCGCCGGAAGGATTCGCCATGACTGCCGTTCATCACGCGCTGACCGCCCAGGCGTCCGACGCCGCGATCGACACCGCCTGCCGGATGCTGCGGCTGCCCACCATGCGGGCGCAGGCCGCCGATACCATCGCCCGCGCCGAACGCGAAGGGCTCTCCTACGCCGGGTTCCTTGCCGAACTGCTGATGGCCGAGTGCGAGGACCGCGACCGCCGCCGCGCCGAACGCCGCATCCGAGCTGCTCACTTCCCTCGCGAGAAGTCCCTGCGCGACTTCGACTACAGCGCCAACCCCAACGTCGACCCGGCCGTCATCCACAACCTCGCCACCTGCGACTGGATCACCAAGGGCCACCCGCTGTGTCTGATCGGCGATTCCGGCACCGGCAAGTCCCACCTGCTGATCGGCCTGGGCACCTCAGCCGCCATGGCTGGCTACCGTGTCCGCTACACCACAGCAGCCAGCCTGGTGAACGAGCTCGTCGAGGCCGCTGACGACAAACAACTCGGCAAGACCATCGCCCGCTACGGACGCGTCGACCTTTTGGAGATCGACGAACTCGGCTATCTCGAACTCGACCGCCGCGGCGCCGAGATGCTCTTCCAGGTCCTCACCGAACGTGAGGAGAAGAACAGCATCGCCATCGCCTCCAACGAGGCGTTCACCAAAGCGCACACGTTCCGGCGAACTCGTGCGAGGTGCTGCCGAAGCTGGACGGGTTCAATGCGACGGGAGGGTGCCCTTGGAGAGCTGGTCAGAAGTGGGTGGCGATGCCGAATGCCTGTCGAAGTTGGGCCATGTCGTGACGGTCGCGATCAGCCGGTTCGTAGCCCTGGTGGAAGTAGACCTGCTGCTCCGGCGACAGGCATGGGACGGCGGTCGTCAGGATCGTGCCGGTGACGAAGCACGAGGCGGGATAGAAGAACGGGTGCTCAGGCTCTGTGGACGCCTGCAGGGCGGATCCGTCCTGAGCAAAGATCAGAGGATGTAGATCGATCTCCCGGCGATGGGGATCGGTGAGGACGAAACGCACGGGGCGCCAGTCGAGGGTCTCGGTGAATCCGGCATCCGCGAGAGCCGCCAAGACGGCCAGTTCCTGGCTCTTGCGGTGCATCAGGTCCAGGTCGCGGTGCTGGCGGGTTTGCTGACCGACCAGGGCATCGATGCCCCAGCCACCGCCGATCCAGATGTCGACGTCCGCATTCCGCAGCACGGCAAGGATGGACAGTACGTCGTCGGCCGTCATCACCCGCGCAGGCTAGCGTTGATCATCGGGGTGGGCGAGTGGATTTGCCGTCGTGCGGGAGGCCAGTTCCGCTTCCCGATCGACGTGGTCGGCGAGATAGATCAGGGTGGCTTGCGGGTCCATGCCGAAGGCGGCGGCGACGAGCTTGGGGTCCATGGTGTTCACCAGGTCGACGAGGCGGGTGCTGCGGATCATTCGGGGCGGGTATCCGCAGTCGTCAAGAACGTGGGAAACACAGGCAGTTGAGGCCGGGCTCCGCCCGGCCTTGGTTCCTTTGGTGACCATCACATGCGGGTTGGCCGTCGGCCACTTCGCGCGGTGGTCCAGGCAGCGTTCCAGCACGGTCCAGGAGGCGGGATCCAGCGGGACGGGATGGGGTCGCTTGCCGAGCCGGACGGTCTGGGCCGCCGCGTCGATGTCGGTGATCTGCAAGGTCCGGACCTCGGCGCTGGACGCTCCATGCAGCAGAGCGAGCATGCCGAGCAGAGCCTCGTGGGGGTGAACGTGATCGTCGGTCGTCCATCGACGGAAGAGCTCGCGCTGCTGGCCGAGGGTAAGGGTGCGGCCGCGGGAGCCGTTGCGTTCCTTCACGATCAGAGTTCGGGTCGGGTCGATCAGCACGATGCGCTGGGAGCGAGCGAAGCGGAAGAACTGCCGCAGCACCACCAGCCGGCGCTTGCGGGCCTTGGGCGAGGTGGCCAGGAAGATTTCGATGTCGTCCACGTCGACCAGAGCCCAGCCGTCCTTGCCGCGGTGCTCGGTGAGGAAGCGGGCCAAGTCCCGCAGGATGGACAGGGCGGTTGCCAGGGTGTGGTTGCTGCGAGGTGCCGGCCCGGCGGGCCCGGTCCTGGGCCCGCATGCGGGAGGCGTCGAAGGCGGCAACGGCTCGCCTGAGGGGGCTGGGGACGGCATCGATGCGGCGCTTGCGCCGCCCGGCGGCGAGCCGTTCGGCCTGATCGGTGGGCAGTGCCAGGCCGCGATGGGTGAAGAAGTCCTCAAGTGCGCGGGCGAAGGTGCCCATCGATCGTCCTGGTCGTCGGGACCGTTCCAGAAGTGCCTGGGGCGAGTTGGAGTGCTCGTCCTGCAGGAGGCGGCCGAGGCCGGTGATCAGGCCGCAGGCCCGGGAGACGCAGAAACGGGATGCCCGACGAAGTCGTCCAGCCACGTCGGCGGGTCGGCGAGTTGGTCGCGGAGGTGTTCGCCGCGGATGAAGGGTCGGCCCGGATGTTTCTGCCAGCAGGCTGAGCACAAGCCCAGACCGGCATGCCGTCGCAGTTGCCCGCACTCGCGGCAGGTCCGCGGGGGCTGCTTACTCTGTCGGGGCCGGGAGCAATGTCCGCACCAGCCCGTCTCCTCACGGACATATCCCCGCTTGCCGCAGCGAGGGCAGGGCCGCTGGTCGGCGAGCCGGTCGGCCTTTCGCCGGCAGACTCCGCAGAGCCGGTTGTCGGCCGCACGAACGGGTTGGCCGCACTGGTCGCAGACGCGCGAGCAGGTGGTGTCACCGGTCGGTGTCCTCCTGGAGGACCCGGTCCTTGCCGCAGGACGGACACACCGCCTTCGCTGCCTGTTCTGTCATCCGGCGCCAGCACCGGCAGCAGTGTTGGCGGTCGCGATAGCCGACTGGCCCGCCGCAGGTGACGCAGTCCCGCTGTTTCTTGCTCATGAAGATGTCCGCAGGTCACAGAGGCGGCATCGACCGGCCGCGGGAGGAGCCGGCGACCTTCGGGACGTCGGCGACGGGCCGGGGCGGAGCCACAGGCCGCTCGACGGGGGTGGTGTCGATCTCGATCAGGTCGTTGGGGGTGCACTCCAGCGCGGTGCACAAGGCGGCCAGGGTGGTCATCTTCACCTGCGAGGGTTCCTTGGTGAACAGCGCGGACACCGACGCCGAGGAGAGCTCCAGGCCGGCCTTCTCGGCCAGCAGCCGCCGCAACTCAGTCCCGGTCCGCACCTCGCGCTGGGCAGCGGCCATCCGCAGCCGCCATCGGATCTTCATGCCGTGGTGTCCTTCCCGGTCAGCTCGGCCAGAGTGCCGGCGACCGCCCGCTGATAAGCGTCCTCGATGAACGTCACGGAGGGCTGGACATAACGCATCGTTGAACTGACCGTCCAGTGACCGAGCATCTGCTGGATCGCCACCAGGTCGACGCCGCGTTCGTAGTTGTGGGTCGCGCAGGCCCTCCGCAGGGCATGCGGGCTGAACCGCTCCGAGGCCGACCGCCCTTCGAGCTCCATGAGATAGCGAAGCCGGTTGCGGATCGTTCCGCGATGCAGGGCTCCGCCTGACTCGTCGGCGAACAGCACAGGAGAGTCGGGGAACTTGGGGCGCACGTCGTCCAGGAACCATCGCAGTACCAGGTCCAGGCGAGCATGGGCACCCAGCGCGGCCGGGGCCCGGAGGTGTGAGCCCCTTTGCCGAAGCGGACGTGGATCTTGCCGAACGGACCGCGGCTGAAGTGCACATCCGGCTTGTCCAACAGCGATGCCTCCTCCGAGCGGAGGCCGGCGTGATACAGGGTCCGGAACATCGCATAATCCCGGGCGGCGGGCCCGTACTTCCTTGCGGTCGCGATTCGCTGCTTCATGAAGTCGAAGAACTCCGCCACCCGTTCCGGTGTCGGCGGCGGCACGAGGGCCGGGGAGTCGTCGCCGACATGCCGGGAGGCGTTGAACTCGTCGACCGGGCAGACCAGCCGGACGCCGAACGCTGCCTCGATCTCGGCGGCCTTGCGGGCCTGCAGGAACCGGTGGAAGCCCTTGAAGATCTGGACGTACTCGCGCCGGGTCGACGTCGCCCGGCCCTTCACCGCGAGGTCGCCGACCACCCGGTCGATGTCCTCCGGCGTCACCTCCCACGCGGGTCGGCCCAGGGCGGCGAGGGTCCGCTCCAGCAGGCCGATGTCGTTGTCGATGGTCACCGGGCTGAACCCGCGGGCCCGCCAGGAGGCGACGAACGCGTCGACGCATGCGGTTTGGAACTGCCACGGGTCCGTGGCCTGCGGTTCCTGCGTGACGGACCGGCCCGCGATGACCTGCAGTCTCGCCTCAGCTACCGGCACACCTTCCTCGCACCTGAACAGTCAAGGCAGCACCTTGAAAACCAGGGTGCTACCACGAGAACCAACGAGGACCCCAGGAGCGGGATACGGCCAGGTGGCAGCGGCAACCCATGTGAGGGAACAAGTGCCAGCCCCAGATGGCTGGAGCAAGACCTTTACCGATCCGCGGCTCTGCGCGGCGATCGTGGACCGGCTCACCTTCAACGCCACCCTCATCGAGACCGGCACCGAGTCCTACCGCCTCGCCCGTACCAAAGCTCGCCGGGGCAAGCCAGGCACCCACCCGTCACAATGATGAGGATCCCGGCAATAAACCATGACAGCCCAGGGGACCACCCCGGCTAGGCTACGTGCCGTGCATTCCCACCGGATCATCTGCCCGCCGCCCCGCTCCTGAGCGGGGTGCTGCCTGGGCCCGGCCGACACCTTCGGCCGCGGCCCCAGTTTGGCGTGGTCTGATCCGTGTCGGTGATCCACTGACGCCCCGCTCCGACGTTGCCCTTCATCCACGTCGAAGCCGGAGCCCTTCCATGCCCACAAACTCATCACTCGCCGCTGCCCGCGTCCCGCGGTCCGGCACCGCCCTGCTGATCCTCGCCGGACTCCTTTGGGGCACCGGCGGCCTCGCCGGCTCACTCCTCGCCTCCCATGCCGGACTGCAGCCAGTCGCCGTCGCCGCCTACCGACTGCTCGTCGGCGGAGCACTCATCACTGCCTACGCCGCGGCCGCAGGCCGACTCAAGGCCGTGCCGCGCACGCGCGCGGCGGCGGCCCGGGTAGCTGTCGCCGGCCTACTGCTGGCCGTATTCCAGGCCGCCTACTTCGCGGCGGTAGCGGCTACGTCGGTCGGCTTGGCGACTCTGACCACGATGGTCGCTATCCCCGTCCTGGTCACCATCGGCTCCGCCGCCCTCGACCGACGCCTGCCCACACGCCATGCGGCCGGATCGGTCGTGATCGCTGTCGGCGGGCTGGTGCTGTTGCTCGGTTCCCCCACCAGCACGGGTGGCGACCGCGCTACAGGCGCGGGCTTGGCGCTGATCGCCGCGTTGGGATTCGCCGTACTTACTCTGGACCGCCGGGCGCCGCTGCCCGGCCTGGAACGAACCGCCGTGACCGGGCTGGGATTCCTGGCGGGGGGTGTGCTGCTGTTGCCCGTCGGCCTGGTGGCCGGGATGGAACTGCCAGCCCGGATGGACGTGGTCGGCGCTTTGGTATTCCTCGGGCTGGTGCCCACGGCCGTCGCCTACACCAGTTACTTCGCGGGTTTGCACCGCACCGGTGCAGCCGCCGGGGTCGTCGCAGTCCTCTTGGAACCTCTCACCGCCACGCTGCTTGCGGTGCTTCTCGGCCATGAGCGCCTGGGCGGGGCCCAGATCCTCGGCGCCTTCCTCGTCTTGGCCTCGATCGGGATCCAGCAGGTTCCGGCCAGGACGACCTCCGCATCGTGAACACCGCCGGTTTGTCTGGGGTTGCCTCTCCTGCGAGGCGCTGAGTGGGGTGCTCGGGCGAGTCCGTCGCCCGAGCACCCTGCGGTGAGGAATTCAACGAGTCCTGTCAACGGAGCGGTCCCAATTCAAGCCGCCCCCCGGAGCCATCACAGCACGCCTGACCTTCACTAATCGTCCACGAAATGGGGCCAATTGGAGTCGCCTCCGTGGGGCCGCTGGGCGTCGCCCTGGCCACCCCCTCCCCCTTCGGGGAGCAGGTAGCCCTTCCCGAGCCGGTCGGCATCACGCTCGGCACGGACATCCTGAAGACCTACGTCCACTGACGTCCCCGCCCGACACCGGGACCTCGGTTGGGCACCTGCCACCAGGACAGGCGGCGGATACGCGTTCGCGTATCCGCCGCTGGGACGCAGGCCCGTCGTAACACAAGGCCGCGCGCAAACTACGACAGCATGGCACGCGCCGTCGACAACAGCCGTGCGGCAGTGTCGAGTTCGCCGGGAACCCGCCCCGCTACGCCGGCGTCCCGAGACGGCTGTGGGCGTTTGCCTCGGCGACGCGGGCGCGCAGCAACTCCTCGGAGGGTGTTTCTCCGGCTGCCCGACGCCCGCACGGTGGCCTACGTGGAAAATGCGATCCGGCTGGTTGTCATCCCCACGGCCACAAGACTCCCCACCGGGGCCAGGGTCCGCGCGCAGGTCGTGCTCCTCGCGGCGCGGGGCCGCTCCAACGCACGCATCGCCCGCGGGACCGGCACCCCGGTCCGGCGCCCACGGACGCCAGCCCCTCGCTTCACGGTGGTGGCCACGGCGACGCGGGACGCCGCCGCTCTGTTGTTGAGACGTCGGGGTCCGGGCCTCCTGAGGCGTTCGTCCCGTGGATCAGGGCCTCCTGGTGCTTGGTGCGGGTTCGCACCCCAGCTACCTGGAGGCCCTGCCCTCATGCCGCGGCCACCGGAAGATCACCCGACCGCAGGCTCGGCGGCAGCCTTGATCAGGTAAAGGTGCGGACGGCCCGGACCAGGGCGCTGATCTCCTCCTCGGTGTTGTAGTAGTGGACCGATGCCCTGAGGAGCTCCCTGAGGCCGCGCTCGTCCATGTCCAGGCGGGTGGAGGCCGTGCGCGACACGCTGATGTTGATTCCCTGTTCGGCCAGGGACGACTTCACCCGAGCCGCGTCGCCGCCGTCCACTGTGAATGTGGTGATGCCGCAGCGCTGGACACCCAGATCCCTGGCACGCACGCCGGGGATCTCCGCGAGCTGCCCTCGCAGAGCCTCCGCGAGTGCGGCGACGCGCCTCTGGATCCGTGGCAGACCCCAGGCGAGGGCGTAGTCGATGGCGGCGCCAAGGCCGAGCTGAGCAGCGTAGTTGACCTCCCAGGTCTCGAACCTGCGTGCGTCCGGGCGCATTTCGTATCGGTCACGCGCCGTCCAGGTGGCGGCATGCAGGTCGAGAACCGGCGGGACGAGCTGGTCGAGCACGGCCCTGCGCACATAGAGCAGCCCTGTCCCCCGTGGTCCGCGCAGATACTTGCGGCCGGTCGTGGAGAGCAGGTCGCAGCCGACCTCTTCCACATC
Source organism: Streptomyces sp. NPDC059679 (assembly GCF_042734105.1). Lineage (NCBI taxonomy): Bacteria > Bacillati > Actinomycetota > Actinomycetes > Kitasatosporales > Streptomycetaceae > Streptomyces > Streptomyces sp. NPDC059679. The sequence goes on from NZ_JBHWES010000024.1 coordinate 102,661, forward strand.
GACGACGAGTTGTCCCACCGACTGGCAGGCGTCGATAAGGTACAGAGCCCCCGCCGCACGGGCGATCTTGCCGACCTCGGCCGCGGGATTCACCAGGCCCCCGTTGGTGGGGACATGGGTGACCGAGATGACCCGGACTCGCTCGTCCACTGCTGCCCGCAGGGCGTCGAGCGAGATCTGTCCGTACTCGTCATTGGGGATGACATCGACCTGGACCCCGTACCGCTCGGCGACCTGCAGATACGCGATGAAGTTGCTGCCGTACTCGGCCATGCTGGTGAGGACGCGGTCTCCGCGGCGGAACGGGATGCCGTAGAAAGCCATGTCCCAGGCGCGGGTGGCATTGTCGACGAGTGCGATCTCGTCGCGGTCGCAGCCGAGGAGCCGCGCTGCGGAGTCGTACACCGCCTCGATGTTCTCGGAGGCATGGGCGGCTGCCTCGTAGCCACCCATGTCCGCTTCCAAGTACAGGTGGCGGGTGGCAGCGTCGATGACCTGCTGGGGCATCAGTGCGGCGCCCGCGTTGTTGAAGTGCGCCACCTTGGTGCACCCCGGGGTGTCGGCGCGCGCCCGGGCGACGTCCTCCGGCGAGTAGTCCCTGTACAACGCCGCCTGCCCTGCGCTTTGTGTCGCCGTCAACTCGCTTGCTCCCACCGTGCCGGCTTCTGTGGCCTTTCCTCCCCGGTCTCCGGACCAGGCACATCGTGCGCGACGAGGCGCAGGAACGCCTTCGCGCGAGGGTGGACCGGATGGTTCAGAAAATCTTGTGGCGGCCCGGATTCGAGGACGATGCCGCCGTCCATGAAGACGACCCGGTCGGCCACCTCCCGGGCGAACTCCACTTCGTGTGTGACGACGACCATGGTCATGCCGTCGTGTGCGAGTTCGCGCATCACTTCCAGGACCTCCGCGTGCAGCTCGGGGTCGAGTGCCGAGGTCGGCTCGTCGAAGAGGACGACCTCCGGTTCCATGGCCAGCGCACGTGCGATGGCGACCCGCTGCTTCTGGCCCCCGGACAGCCGTGAGGGGTACTCGGCCGCCTTGTCGGCGAGGCCGACCCGGTCGAGCAGTTCCCTGCCCAGTGCCACGGCGGCGTCCTTGGGCATGCGCCGCACGCAGAGCGGTCCTTCGACGACGTTGCCCAGGGCGGTCATGTGCGGGAACAGGTTGAACTGCTGAAACACCATTGCTGTACGGTGCCGGATCATCCGCACCTGCCGGATGCGCTCCTGCCTGCGCATCGCGCCGCCGCATTCCACGGAGCAGCCGCAGATGGCCACCGTGCCGGCGTCGGGCTCCTCCAGCAGGTTCATGCAGCGGATGAGCGTGGTCTTGCCGGAGCCCGAGGGCCCCATCACCACGACCACCTCCCCGCGGGCCACGGTGAGATCGACGCCCTTCAGCACCTCGAGCGAGCCGAACCGCTTGTGCAGGCCGCGTATGTCTATCTGGTCTGTCTGGTTCATGCGTACGCCTTCCCCAACCGGCGCTCCAGAGCGCCCTGCCCCACCGACAGGAGGGTGTTGATCAGCCAATAAGCGGCACCTGCCACGAGAAGGGCCTCCATGTAGCGGAACGTCGAGCTGCCGATGCTTTCCGCAACCCTGGTGAGTTCGACGACGGTGACCGCGGAGGCCAGCGAGGTGTCCTTCATCAGCGCGATGAACCGACTGCCGATCGGAGGCATGGCGACCCGCACCGCCTGCGGCGCGACGATCCGCCGGAGCATCTTCCAGTACGGCATGCCCATGGAGTGGGCCGCCTCCCACTGTCCGCGGTCGACGGCGATGATGCCGGCGCGGAAGTTCTCACTGAGGTAGGCGGCGGCGTACACCGTGAGCGCGAGAATCGCCGACGGGATCGGCTCGATCATGATGCCGATCTGCGGGAGACCGTAGTAGACCAGCATGATCTGGATCAGCAGCGGTGTCCCCCGGAACAGCGACACGTAGACGATGGCGAGCCCCTTCAGCAGCCTGAACCGGGAGATCCTGGCCAGCCCCACCAGCAGGCCGAGGGCGCATCCGAGGACGAACGACACCACGCCGAGCTCAAGGGTGACGCCCATGGCTCTAAGGAGGTCGGGGAAGTTTTGGACGATGAGGTCCATGATCGGATTCCTCCTCTTCGTCAGCCCGCTTGGTGCGCGGGCAGATTGCGGAGCTCTTCGGCCATGTCGAGGCCGCCGAGCCAGCGGCTCGAGATGGCCGACAGAGTGCCATCGTCGATCATGTCGTTGAGGGCCTTGTCGACCTTCTGCTTGAAGTCCTTCTGGCCTTTACGGAACGACATGCCGTTGACTTCGGTCTCCAGCAACGCTCCTGCGGCATTGACACTGAGGTTGTTCTTGTCGGCGAGATAGGCGCCCTGGAACTTCGAGACGAGTGCCGCGTCGGCCCGGCCCCGCGCGACGTCCGTCAGCGCGAGCGTGGCGTTCTTGTACGTCTTGATCTGCGCGCCCGGGATCTTGGTGCGGGCGTACTCGGCCTGGGTGGTGCCTTCCGTCACCGCGATGCGCTTTCCGCGCAGGGAGGAAAGGCCGGTGAGGGACGTGTTGCCCTTGTCCACGAATACCGAGACGCCGTTGACCTCGTAGGGACGGGAGAAATCGACCTGCTTCTTGCGCTCGGAGGTGATCGTCTGACCCGAGATGACGATGTCGAACCGATTGGCCTGCACACCGCCGATGAAGCTGCCGAAGTCCGACCCGATGAACTCGACCTTGTCGATGCCGAGCCGCTTCGCCAGCTCATGCGCCACGTCGACGTCATAACCGACGGGCTTGTTGTCCTCGAGGAAGTTCCACGGCGGGTTCGCCTCGGTGAGCGCGACTCTCAGGGTGCCCTTCGAGCGCGCCTTGTCGAGGATGTTGCCGGGGGAGTCGGCCGAGCAGCCGGCGGTCAACACCGCGCCGGAGACGAGCAGCGCCGCAAGCCGCCGGCATGGGGAGGAGGTCAGAGTGGTGATCATGATCGCAGTCCTTCGTGCGCAGCAGTCGTGGCCATTACGCGGTGGCATGAAGCCGCCTCGTCCTCGATGACGGGCAGGTCGCGTGTGGGGGTGGGTGGAGGGCTGCGGCTGATCTGAGGGTTAGGGGTGCATCCAGAGGGTGCGCCTTACTGCAGAGGCACGTCAAGTACCTAGGGGGGGTATTTACGCTGGGGTAACAGGGGGCGATTGCTACCTTTCGGCAATTTGTGACATTAGCGCCCCATTGGGGTATTTCCGCGCCAGTGGAGGCAGCTCTGCTGCCAGTCGCGCGACATCATGGTCCGCTGTGCTGCTGCGCCTGGCTACCTCACCGTGACCACACGTTCGCCATTTTGTGCTTATTGCCGATGAGCGACCGGGACAACTCAGGCGGTCGGCCGCCGCCGCGTTGTACCGTTCATTGCTGGCCGACCGCCAGGTGCTGGTCGTCCTGGACAAGAAGATGCCTCAGCGGGACCCGCTTCGGCCCGTATGAGTACTCCGGGGAGGCGGGCGGCAAGACGCGTGCACCGAGTACGGCGTCGGGCGGCCTCCGGCGGGCGCACTGACGTGCCCGCCGGAGGCCGCCCGGCCGTTCGGGGCCCGGACTCGGCCCGCCTTCTTCACGAACAGAGCATCGTCGCAGGTCAGAGCATGCGACGGGTCGGTTTCAAGTCCGGTTCCGGGCACACCCAGACCTTGTTGCCGCACGCTGCGTGCGCATTCGGTCGCCCAACATCTATCGCCCGGGGCCCGCATGGGCCTCGCGCCGCTCGCGCGCGCGTGAACACATCCTCCCTGGACGCTAGCTAGCCTAGGCCGACGGTATTGGACCGCAGCCTTGCGGGCTTGTGGGCGGGCGGACCCCCTTGAGCTTCTGTGGGCCCTGTTTCCTTCATTTCTCGATCCCTCTGTGGATGCTCGGATCCGTACGCGCGTCGGGCTCACCAGAATCACGTGAGGCGAACCCTTTGCCACGGCCGGGCATGTCGGCAGCTACGCCTGCTGCTGTGAGTATTGGGGTTCGGGGTTGGACCAATTCGGACGCACGCGACCGTGCAGGCCAGGAGCTTCTGCTCCTGCACACAAAGGTGCATCAAGGCACTGTACTGTGCAACAATGAATGCGCGAGTATCTGAAGGAGGCGCAGCCGTGCCGTCATCCGACCGTAGAAGGATCCTGCTTGAGCGTGTGCAGACGCAGGGATATCTGAGCGTCAAGGGACTGGCCAGCGAGTTGTGCGTCGATGGCTCGACCATCCGCCGCGACCTCGCCCACCTCGAACGCGCTGGCTTGATCAAGCGCACCCGAGGGGGATTGCTGCCCGCTGACCCCACAGAAGCGATCGACGTGCCTTACAGCGTGCGGCGCGTCGAGCACGAGCCGGTCAAGAAGGCGCTCGCCAAGGCAGCGGCTGATCTGGTCAGTGATGGACAGAGCGTGATTATCGACAGCGGCTCCACTATGTACCACATTGCCTCGGCTCTCCAGGCCCGGCGCAACCTCACCGTGATCACCAACGATCTGATGGTCGGCGTCCGGTCGGCCGGGCACCCCTCGAACCGCTTGCACGTGACCGGCGGCTTCTTGGTCGACACGGTTTACACGCTCGTCGGTCCCGACGCAGTGGGTAGCCTCACCCGTTTGCACGCCGACTGGGCCTTCATCGGAACCGAGGCGGTTCATCCTCATGTCGGCATCACCAACATCAACGTCATCGAAGTCCCAGTCAAGCAAGCCATGCTGGCGGCCGCCGACCGCACTGTGGTGGTAGCCGACCATTCCAAGTTCGGTCGGCGGGCGCTGGCCACCGTCTGTTCTCTCAGTGAAATAACCACACTCTTGACCGATGATGGGCTTCCCGCTGGAGACCGCAGCGCCTACGGGAGCCGCCTGAGGTGCGTCCCAGTCCCATCTGCGGGAGACGATGCCGAGCTCACTCCAGCCTCCAATCCTTAAGCTTGACTCTGTCAGGGAGCTAAGAAGCCGCCTCAACCGAACGTGATCATTTAGTTTCTGCTGGTCAGGCATGGTTTTGCTCGGGGTGAGGGAGGTATGCGGCGTCTTGTGTCCGCTTCATGACCGAGGGGTGCGCGGTGGCGTCGGTGCTGGGAATGCTGGAGGAGCGGGAGGCGGCTGCCCGGGTGCGGGTGGAGGATCTGCGGGAGGAAGCCGCGCGGCTGGCTGAGGTGTTGGAGGCTGCGGAGATCGAGCTGGACCGGCGGGTGATCGCGCGGGAGGAGCTGGTCGAGGCCCTGGCCATGTCCGCCGGTAAGTCAGGCGACCCAGAAACATTCCTCCAAGTTCCTCCCGAGTGAGTCGGGGATACAGCGAAGCGCCTCACGGCGCACAGAAGGCGTAGACCCGGCCCCAGCCTGGGAAGTCCGCGGGCATCGCCCGCCAGGAGATCCCGCCCGCTACCAGGTAGCGGATCGCGTCCAGCAGCTGGCGGTGGCAGTAGCCCTCGGGCCGTCCGCCCCGCCCCTGAAGCCAGGCCGGCACCGGCAGCAACGGCCGGATGGCCGCCCACTCCGCGTCCGTCATGTCCGACGGGTACCGGCGCACCCGATCGGGATGATCAGCCGCGTTGCCGTACGCATGAGCGAGGCAATCGCACGATACGGCGGGTGAGTTGAAGTGGGCGGGTTCGGGCGCGTACAACAACGACAACAGGGCCTCCGGGAACCGCTCGGAATGGGGTCGCACCCCTGAGCTACCAGGAGGCCCCGCCTTCATGCGCGTACGGCCGGAAGATCACCCGAGCAGGAACTCCGTTCGATCCGCAGGTTCCAAGATCGGTTGAGATACGGCTTCTAAGCTTGTCCTACCTTCCAAGCATGGGTCTGAGCTGGTCCTTCGTAAGATCGGCGGGCCCAGGGGTTCCGGGTATGGCTGTGAGCTTGTCGCCGTTGATGGCTCAAAGAACTTGGCCGCCCGGAGCCTCACGACGACTCGACCGCTGATACGAAAATCCCCCGTCTGTGCAGGTCAGGAGCATCCACGTGGCCTCCACGGGCTGGAGGTTGACCTGGTAGCCCAGACGGTTGAGCTGGCTGACCAGGCGGCGGGGGGCGCGGGTCTTGCCGGCGCGTTCGAAGAAGTAGTCGCCGCCAAGGTCGGTGTACTCGATGCCGCGGGTGAACATGTGCCAGATCGAGATGAGGATGGAGTGCTGCAGGGCGACCAGCGCCCTGCGTCGGCCGCGGCGTCCGACCAGGCGTCGGTAGCGGGCGGAGAGGTAGGTGTCCTTGGTGCGGCAGGCGGAGATCGCGGCCTGGCCGAGCACGCCCTTGAGCCCACGGGTCGCCGGGGCGGGTGCGGCCTGACGGGCTCTTGCCCGCGGATTCGTAGTTGCCCGGACACACCCCTGCCCAGGAGGCGAGGTGGCCAGCCGAGGGGAAGCGGCTGATGTCCGCGCCGATCTCGGCGAGGATCACCTCGGCGGTGTGCGCGCTCACCCCCGGGGGATGGTGGCCAGCAGATCGACCTGCCGCTGAAAGGGCCGGGTGTGTTCTTCGATGCGCGCATTGAGGCGCTGTTCCATGGCGGTGGCCTCGTCGATCCGGTTCAGCATCGTCTGGGCCACAAACGCGTGGTGGTCGGTGAAGTAGCCGGTCAGCGCCTCGATCAGGACCTCGCGCCGGGTCCGCAGGTTTGGAGCGACCAGCTCCGCGAGCACCCCCGGATCGCGCTCGCCGCTGATCAGCGCCTTGAGCATCCGGCGTCCGGAGACGCCGAGGAAGTCGGAGACAAAGCAATGGCCGATGGTCACTAAGAGGTCGTCCAGTTCCAGGTCCCACTGCTCGGCAACACGCGCGATGATCACGTGGGGAGGCTGCCCGCACGCTGTCACTACCTGCAGCGCTGTCGCACGATCGAGGGGAGGCCTGCCGAAGGCCACCCCCGACCACTCCGTGGCCCCCCTTATCCCTCGACCAGCGACCTCGCTGACCTGTGCTGTCCCTCGGGCGAGCGTGGACAGCCCATATCCCTGATGGCGCGGTCACGCGGCTTCCGGCCCGCTACATCCATTCCGAAGATTACTTCGCTGCCCTTCCGGGCGAGTGCGCGCCGTTGGCCATCCTGAGCCGTGCAATCTGAAATGCACGGTTTTATTCCTTGACCGCCCACATCCGTGCATGCTCTGCTCGAAGTGTGTCGAGGTATCCACCTGGGCGCCGCAGAACTTCCCTCAAAGGCGGGCCGCTTGGTCGCCGTTGCGTCAACTGCGAAAAAGAAGCTCGCCAAGACGATCGCCGCATTCTCCGAGGAGACCGCGAGACCGGCGGGTCATCGAACTGAGGCGTAATACCCTCACCCCCCCGGAAACGAAGCCAGACCCTGGCTCACTCAGCAAAGTTCCTGATCATTATGATTTCATACACCTCGCGGAAACATACGTTCCGTATTCTTCCCTCGGAAGCAGCGGCCTCCCACGCGCGCCGCGCTGTTCTGGCAAGCGCTTGTTTCTGGGGTCTACCGTCGGGTAGCGATTTGGCCGGCACGGTACAACTCCTTGCCTCCGAGCTGATTACCAACGCAGTGTGCCATGCCGGCAGTACAAGCCGCTGGATCGTTATCACCGTGCAGATCGACGAAGACGGCCGATTCGGGCTCGGCGTTCAGGACGATGACCCGGGCGATCCGCAGGATCGTCACGAACCTGTCAATTCCACCAGTGGCCGAGGTCTGGCAATCGTCAATGCCTTGGTCGCCGAATGCCGTGGCCGGACAACCGTCGAACGCCATCATGACGGCAGCAAGACCGTCTGGGCTTACATCCCGGATATCCACGTGGGCGATGGCAGTCCTGCGGTCACTGTCGCGGCGTCGGCCGCCTGAACACACTCACGCCAGCATCAGAGCTATAACTGGAGCGAAGCAGTGGTTGTGTCGCGCATTCACTGCCCGGTGGCCTGCGAAGGCAGCTTGTACTCGCTGCCAGCCCGCCGCATTGCCCGCCAGTTGGTCGAGGTCCGCGCCACGGACATGGTCTTCGTCCACCCACATGCCCCGCTTGGCCTCACGGCCAAGCGGCGGGGTGGTGGGAGTGGACTTCGGCATGTGGATCTCCGTAGTGATCGGAGACCCAGGTGTCAACGATGATCGTCAGTTTCAGACCGTCACGCGCTCTCTGAGCTCGATCCACAGACATCCGAGCTTCGTAAAAGGTCATCGCTGGAGTATGCCCTCACAAGCCGCGAAGTCGCCCCCGGCGAGCTCGTCCACCATGCCGACCACGGCACGATACACCTCCATAAAGCCCACGACACGCCTGGTCAGAGCAGGGATCCAGGCGTCCATGGGCTCGGTCGGCGACTCGTTCGACAACGCCCTGGCGGAGAACCTGTGGATACTGGTCAAAACCGAGTGCATCCGCGGCCGCGTCTTCGCCACCAGAGCCGAGGCGAACCTCGCCCTCTTCGAGTACATCGACGGCTTCTATAACCCCCGCCGCATCCAGAAACGGCTCGGCTACCTCAGCCCGATCGAGTTCGACGAAAAGCACTACGCCGACCAGGCAGCGGCGAACCAGTGAACCTGAAACCACGTCAACCCGCCCTGACCAGCTAATCAGCCACACCCGCACAGCGGGGGAACCTCACGAGGGTTGGAAACGCCTTGGCCGGATTTACCCCGTGGCAAGGCAGTGATGCAGGCAACCGAGGAGACGGTTGAACAGGTTCCGCATAGCAGCGGTATGCCGGTCTCCGCGGGCTCGGCGACGGTCGTAGTGCTCTTTGACCTGAGGCTGAGGGGAGGGCAGTGCTCCGAAGATCCAGACGTAGCCAGCGGCGGCCAGGCGCTGGTTCTCCACACGTCGGTGGTGCACGGCGTGGCTCTTGCCGCTGGCGACGGTGATCGGGGCGGCTCCGGCGTATGCCTTCAAGGCTCGGGCGTCGCGGAATCGGGTGCGGTCGTCGCCGATCTCGCCGAGGACCCGCGCGCCAGTGAGGGGTCCGATGCCGGGGAAACTGCTGATGATCTGTGCGCCGTGAGGCGCTTCGTTGTATCCCCGACGCAGTTGGGAAGAACTCAGAGGAGGTAGATGCCCGGGCGGTTCAGCGCCTGGCAGACGGTCTACAACCGCTTCATGCGATGGCGGGACGCGGGCATCTTCGAAGCGCTGATGGAAGAAGGCGAATCGCCGAGGCCGCCCGCAGAGACGAGATCGACATGTCTCTGGTCAGCGTGGACTCCACCACGGCGCGGGCGGGAGCTTCGATATGCATCGCCCGGCGGCTGTACTGGCCGGGCCGGTGAACCAGAGTGCGGCCAGCGTGCGAGGCGGCTCCCACTCCTGCCACGGCCGGCGTACGGCGTCGACGCGGGGCCGGGTTGACCGCCTCCAGACAGGGCCGTACAGCGGCGGCCGAGGCGCGCGGTCTCGTCGACTGCGTGGCGACTGCTTGGTAGCCGTCATGGAGGAGCCGATTGTGACATCAACCTTTCACTGCGCCAGCGGCGAGGCCGCCGACGACCCATCGTTGGAACGTGATGGCGAGCAGGACCGGGGGTATAGAAGCGATCAGACCACCCGCCGCGACTAGGCCGAAGTCCGTGCTGTACCGGCCAGCGAAGTCGGCGATCGCGACGGGGATGGTCTTCGCTGCCGAGCTGGAGGTGAAGACCAGGGCGTAGAGGAACTCGTCCCAGGCCAGCAGGAAGGCGAACATCAGGGTGGCGAAGAGCCCGGGGCGGGCGATGGGAAGCATGACGCGCAGCAGGGCGCCCATACGCGAGCATCCGTCGATCCGGGCCGCTTCTTCCAGCTCCGGCGGCACGGAGAGGAAAAAGTTGCTCATGATCCACAACACGAAGGGTGTGACGTACGAGCAGTAGATGATGATCAAGCCGAGCCTGGTGTCGAGGAGTCCGAGTGAACTCATCAGCAGATACAGGGTGATGAGTAGTGCGATCGGCGGCAGCATGTACGTGCCCAGGAACACCATCAGTACCAGTCGGCGCAGCCGGAAGCGCAGCCTTGCGAAGGCGTACGCGCCGAAGACGCCGACTGTCATCGAGATGGCGACCGTACCGCCCGCGACGATCACCGAGTTGAGGATCGACTGGCGGAAGGCACCCGCGACGTCGTCGCCCCTGCCCTGGAAGATCTCGCTGTACCGGGAGAAGCTGGGGTGTTCCGGCCACCAGCCGTACGGGCGGGCGATGAGGTCGGCGGGCTGGGAGATGCTGGCGACGGCCATCCAGGCGAAGGGGGCGAGGATGACGATGGCGACAGCGAGCGCCGCGAGATGGATGAGGATCCGGTGGGTTCGGCTCGGGTTCACAGCAGGCTCATCTCTGTTCGGCGGAGCATCCGCAGATAGATCGCCGTCAGCGCCAGAATGCAGACGACGATGACGTCGGCCAGCGCCGATCCGTAGCCGAGTCGCTGGTCGGAAAACGCCTGGGCATAGGCGAAGAAGGCGATGGTCTGGGTGCCGTTGGCGGGTCCTCCGCCGGTGAGGACATACACCAGGTCGAAGACCTTGAATGCCTCGATGGTGCGCAGGATGAGCACGATCGACACGCTCGGAAGGAGCAGCGGCAGGGTGATCGAGCGGAAGCTGCGCAGCCACCCGGCTCCGTCCACGCGGGCGCTCTCGTAGAGCTCGGCTGGGATGGTCTGCAGGCCGGCGAGGAGGAAGAACGCCACCAGGGAGGTGTTCTTCCAGACGTCGGCGACGACAAGCATGTTGAGGGCGGCGAAAGGAGTGCCGAGCCAGGACTTGTATTCGTGGAGCAGACCCAACTGGGTCAGCAGCGCGTTGAGCGACCCGTACTGGGCGTTCAGCACTCCGCGCCACATCGCGCCGTTGACGACGGTGGGCAGCGCCCAGGGCAGGACGACCACGGCGCGGAAGAGCCACCGCATCCGCAGCCGTGCGTTGAGCAGCAGGGCCAGCCCCAGGCCGAAGGTCAGTTCCAGGCCGGTGGAGACGACCGTGAAGTACAGGGTGCGCCAGATCGTGGACCAGAACTGGGCGTCGCCCGCGATGTCGAGATAGTTGCGCAGCCCGACGAACGGCGTGGATGTCGCAACCGTGCTGTTGACCTCGAAGAAGGAAATGAGGATGGTGCGCAAGACCGGGTAGATCACCACGCCGAAGACGACCAGAGCGGCCGGCAGCAACAGCACTGCGGCCAGCCGCCCTTGTCCGCGGTCGAGCACGGCGGCGGCAGGGAGGACGGACCGCCGTCGGAGAACGCGTCGTGGTCGTTTCCGCGCTGCCCTGGCGGATGGAGGTCGAACACTGGTCATCGAAGGCTCCAGCTCAGCTCGTCAGCAGGGGGGTCGCCGTCTTGACCGCATCATCGAGAGCGGCCTGCGGAGACTTCATGCCGAGCAGGGCTTTCTGCAGCTCCGCCTGGATGGCCTTCGACACCCCGTTGTAATTGGCGACCTGCGGACGTGCGATGAGGTCGTCGAGCTGCTCGGCCGCGACGGCGAAGGTCTCGGGTGCACCCCTGGTGACCGACGGCTTGTGATAGGACTGCGCCCAGATCGGCAGGGCACCGGCGGCATACGGATCCACCTGGTCCTCACCGGCCATCCATTTCACATAGGTCCAGGCGGCGTCCTGGTTCTTGCTCCCGGACGATATGGACAGCGCCATCGAGCCGTTGACGCCCGGCCGCTTCCCGCCGGGCCCGGCGGGGGTACGCTGGATCGCGATGTCGCCGACGACGACAGAGTTCTTCGCGTCGTTCGACGAGGCGAGATAGTAGGTCCAGTTCAGGCACATGGCCGCCTGCCCGTTGTTCATGGTCCTCTCCACGTCGCCCTCCAGGAACGTGGTGGAGGCCGGGTTGGTCAGGCCGTCGCTGACGGTCTTCCGCATCCACTCCAAAGCGGTCACCGCACCACCCTTGTTCAGGATGAGATTGCCGGAGGAGTCCGTGAAGTTGCCGCCGAAGGCCCCTACGAGCTGGGCATAGTCGCACATGAGCGCCTCGGCCTGAGTCCAGCTCCAGGCCAGCGGGTACTTCACGACCCCCTTGGCCTTAACCTTCCGGGCGGCCTCCAGCACGCCGTCCCAGGCGTCCAGCGACTTGGTGTCGACTCCCGCCTTGGCCAGCATGGCCTTGTTGGCGTAGAAGAACTTGGTGTCCATGCCCCACGGAACGCCGTAGTACTTTCCGCGATACTCGGCGGTGCCCAGGGCGCCGCCGAGGGTTTCCTTCCGCCAGCTCCCCGGAAAGCGGCTGGTGAGGTCGGTGGCGATCTGCTTGGTGGCAAACTCCGATGGCCAAATGCAGTCAATGACCACGACGTCGTACGTTCCGGCCGCCGCCGCTGTGACGATCTTGTCATGCAGGGCTTCGTAGGTCACAAAGGTCGGTACGACGTTGATGTCGGGGTGTGCCTTCTCGAAGGCGGCGGTCATTGCGCGGACGTTGTCCGCGCTGTAGCCGGCCTGCTGTATGAACAGCGGGTGCAGGGTTCCACTGCCGCTGCCCTTGCCGCCAGCGTGCGTGTTTCCGGTGACGCTACAGCCGGGAAGCGCGAGCGCGGCGCCTGCGGCGAGACCTGAGGCGAGCAGCCCACGGCGGGACACCGCGGCTGCGGTGGCCCGGGCGCCGGGGCTGTCGGTGACGAAGCACCGGGGTGGCCTGATCATGGGTTGACCTCCTGATCCGCGCAGTTGCGAGAGGACGGGACGGATGGGGAAAGCGTGAGAGCCGTTGGGAGCGTGGGCCGGGCGGCAGGGGCCGGACCGGCGGCGAGTGCAAGAGCGCCCAGCACGGGGGGCCGGTCGAGGATGCGGATGTCGAGATGCGGGTGGTTGCGGCGTACTGCGTTGACGAACGCCTCGCGCAGTCGGTGCTGTGCGCGGATCACGGTGCCTCCGGCGACCAGGTGGGCGCGCACGATGCCCCGAGCCGCAAGCTGGTCCACGAGAGAGGCGAGTTGCTCGGCGCCTTCCTCGATGACTGCGGCAGCCATTGCGGAGCCCTCCTCTGCGGCAGCGAAGACGGCGGGGGCCCGGGATCCCCATGACTCGGCGGAGTTGTCCGCCGACATGAGGGGACTGAGATCCGCTGGCGTCGCAGCACCGAAGGCACGCAGCAGGTGCTCGCTCAGTTCGTCGAGCGGTGCGCCGCAGTCCACAGCTCCGAGCACTGCGCGTGCCGCCTCCCGAACCAGGCCGGCGGCACTTCCCTCGTCACCGAGCAACCATCCCCAGCCGCCCGCGGTGACGAGGCGGTGTTCCGCGTCCCTCGCGGTCGCGATGGATCCGGTGCCGCATACCACCCCGATGCTGTTGGCGACGCCCATTGCAGGAGGCATGAGTTCAGCGTCGTTGACCACCTGGAGTGGGCCGGTGAAGTGGTCACCGAGGGCGGCGGCGAAGGCGTCGCACTGCTCGGTGGTGTCGCATCCGTTGGCTCCAACGACGGTCGGCCAGGACAGCGCGCCATTCCCCAGCCACTTCCGGGTGAGCTCTCGCAGTCCCACCGCGTCGCGCTCGGCGGAGCCGCTTCGCCAGGAGGCAGTGCGCACGATGTGCTCCGCCGTGGTCCCCGAGCCGTCGGCGCCCACCGCGAGATGCGTCTTGGTGCCGCCGATGTCGATTCCCAGGACCGGCGGGTGAGATGGGTGAGATGGCCAATCCCTCATAAGTCAAGGTCACCGAACTTTCAGGGGCAGTGGGGACCGCTGGGCCGAGGAGGGCGCACCATCGCAGACGACGCGACGACAGCAACGACGGATTCTTGAGCCAACGCGAGAAAAAGACGTCACCGAGGACCTCACCGTGGGCACCGAGCCTCCAGTGCCACAGCAGGAAGGTCGGTGGCGTCTGCGCTCGGGCGTGGCGAGTCCAGCATGGAGAGCCCGGCAGACGCGAGCCGGGCATCCTCAGCCGCGTCGGCGCCGAGGGTGCGGCGCACGGTGGCGATCAAGTTGATGAGGCGTGGAACCTCCGTTCCGCCGGTCCACGACCGATGCCAGACGTTTACTGTGCAGCGCGATCGTGACGCACGATTCCGTGCAACGGAGCATGGGATAGCCCGTCAACTCGCGTCAACCACCGCGTGCGTGCAGCTTTGGAGGCACGCTACGAAGGACTCATTCAGTCACCCAGCGCTTCGTCGTGCAGTGCTTGGACAAGGTCGGGGCAGCAGCTGCCCGGGAACGCCCAGGCCGGCCCGCCGGTTGGCGGCCGACGGCTCGGTCAGCCGACGGGACCTCGCGCACTGGAGCCGCCAGACTGATCGAGACCGCACCTGGCGGACTGCTCCCAGCCGAGCCCGACGCCGCTGACTACGTGCTCTGTGCCGCGCCGCGGACCGCGCACCTGGCGGCGAGGATTGTGACCGCCCACACCGAAGGAGCACGCGCGGATCCTGAGTGCGCACCTTCTGTAACTCCCCAACGACACGCTACGCGTGCGGCTCGGAAAGCATGCGACCGGCTCATTGACGCACGCTTTCGTGCATGATGTGGTACAAGGGCTCACCGGAACTGGTCAGTGGCGCCGTCACCGATGGCGTCCCTGCCGCAGTTCCCGTGGCCCAGCCCGCCGTGGAGTCGAAACCTCGAGGGAGACCAGCACACATCGTGTCCGAACACATTCGTCTTGGTGTCATCGGCTGCGGGCGCATCTCGCAGGCCGCACACTTGCCAGCCATCGCCAAGGCCGAGAACGTAGAACTCAAGGCAGTATGCGACGCGAGCACCACTCTGGCCAACACTATGGCCCTGCGCTACGGCGCCAGCGCCTTTTACACAGCCAACGATCTGCTCGGCGCGCCTGTTGACGCTGTGCTGATCGCGGTCCCCGACCGGTTCCATGCTGCGGTCGCCCGGCAGGCTCTGCAGGCTGGCAAGCACGTCATCGTCGAGAAGCCCATCGCCACAACCGTCACCGAGTCCCAGGAACTGCGTGATCTTGCCCGATCGGCGGGCCTGGAACTGCAGGTGGCAAACATGAAACGGTTTGACCCCGGGGTGCAGTACGCCGCCGAAGCGGTTGCCAAGATCGGCCCCCTGCGTAGCGTCGTCGGCTGGTGTCGTGTGATGTCGCAGCTGCGCGCGCCGATCGAGGCGACCTTCTTCCCCCCGCTGGTCGTCGATGCCACCGCGCAAGCACAGGAACTGGAGTACAAGGCAGCCCACCGAGCGGAGCATCTGCTGGCAACCCATGGCATCCATACCGTCGACCTGCTGCGCTATCTGGCAGGCGACTACGCCATCCACGGTGCGGTGCTGTCCCACAACGAACGCGACTACAGCTGGCACGCCCTGGGCCGATTCCCTGACGGAGCCGCGCTGAGCCTGGAGGTGACGGCCAGTGTCCACGCCGAGTGGTCCGAAGGCTTCGACCTCTACGGAGACGCCGGGCACATCCGGCTTCGCTGCCCCTTCCCATTCACGAGGCAGCCCAGCTCGGTGAGAGTATTCACCGAGGCCAACCAGGCCTATGCGGAGCCGGTCTTCGGCGACAGCGATCCGTACGAACGCCAGATCGAAGCCTTCGCCCGGGGCGTGCTCCTCGGCAAGACCACCGTGCCCACGGCCGACGACGGCATTGAGGCTCTCAAAGTCATCGACGCCATCCGAGACGCCGCCTCTCGACAGGCTGCCCACGGATGAGCCGACTGCCGCTGCCCGAGGTCGGGGCTTGACCTTGGATTGTGGACAGCGGTCGTCATGCGGCGGTGGTCAGGGTAACTGGTCGTTGTTCGTAGTCGATCGGCCTGGTCTGCCGATGCCGGAGTGTCTTCTCCTGGTGTTGTATCGGGTGGCCCATCGGAAGACCGCGAGACGGGCCTCACAGGCTCCTGACCAGCGTCTCTTGCCCTGGAGTGTCTCGCGTTTCATGGTCGCGTTGAACGATTCGGCGGCGGCGTTGTCTGCGCTCGTACCCACCGTGCCACGCGACCTGATCACACCGAGACCCGCGCAGAGCCGAATGGGCCCTGCTCGAGCCCCTGCTGCCGCAGTCAGCGGCCGACTGGGATCGCGGCAAGGAGCTCGCCCAGCACGCCCGGCTGAGGATCGACACCGGGCTGCCGGTCTACTTCGCCGACCCGCACAGCCCCTGGCAACGGGGCACAAACGAGAACACGAACGGACTCTTGCGTCAGTACTTTCCAAAGGGAACAGACCTGTCGCGATGGAAGGCCGATGAGCTCGAGGCCGTTGCTCACGCTCTCAACAGCAGGCCCCGGAAAACGCTCGGTTGGAAGACACCCGCTGAAGCCCTGAATGAGCACCTACTATCGGTCCAGGAAGCCGGTGTTGCGACGACCGGTTGAATCCGGGCTGCGACCCCGCGTCCGAGTGATGTATCAACTCGCCTTGTGTGTGCGGGAATCCATCCCGGTCGCGCTGCCACAGTGCCATCTCCAGGGCGTCCAGGACGAGCCTGGTCTCCTTGGTGGTAGCGGCGGACCAGCCGACGATGCGCCGGGAGAAGGTGTCCACGACGAAGGCGATGTAGACGACCCCGTTCCAGGTGGCGACGTGCGTGAAGTTGGCGGCCCAGCAGCGGTTGGGGGCATTGGCGACGAAGTCGCGGTCCAGGAGGTCCGGGGCCCGCTCGGCGGCCGGATCGGTGATCGTCGTGATCACCTTCCTGCCTCGGACGGCGCCGGTGATGCCGAGTTCGCGCATGAGGCGCTCGACGGTGCAGCGGGCCACGGCATGCCCCTGCCGGTTCAGCTCGCGCCAGATCTTCCGGGCCCCGTAGACGCGGTAGTTGGACGTGTAGACCTCCTGGATCCGCTCTTTGAGTTCCTCATCGCGCGCGGAACGGGCGGACGGAGTTTCAAGGCGTTTCTTGTGGGCGTAGTACGTGGAAGGGGCGATCTTGCAGCCGTGCTGGGTGAGGATTCTGCAGATCGGCTCGACGCCGCCGAAGCGGTCCCGGTGCTCGTCGATGAACGCTACGAGCGTGTGTGTGGCCGGTCGAGCTCGGCCGCGAAGAAACTTGCCGCGGCCTTGAGGATCTCGTTGGCCCGCTTGAGTTCGGCGTTCTCCTTCTTCAACGCCTTGAGCTGGGCGGACTCCTCCGTCGTCGTCCCTGGTCGCATCCCCGCGTCGGTCTCGTGCTGCTTCACCCAGTTCCGCAGCGTTTCGCGGGAGCCGATGCCGAGCTTCTCTGCCACCGCCTGCAAGGCGGCCGTCTCGTTCGGGTAGTCGTCGCTCACCTCGGCGACCATGCGCACCGCACGGCGACGGAGCTCAAGCGGGTAACGGGAAGGTCGTGTCATGACTCGATCCTTTCATGAAATCGAGTCTCCATTCGATCCGGGGCGGTTCACAAGCCGCCGGTGAGGCAGAAGCCCCACGGGCGGCCGGCAAACAGACATAAGGCAGCTCAGCCCCCGAGCCAAGCGGAAACCCAGACCATCGGCACATCAGTCCAGATAAATGAGGGCTTCCGTCCGCGCGCTGTCGTAACGCTCCTGCCCGGAACCGACGAGGTGTCGCGACAGCCCGCTTTCCTGGCCGTAGCCGTTCTGCTGGGCCCACCCCGCGACCATATGGTCCACCTGCTTCTGGCCAGTGGTGAAGTGATACTCGGTCTCCTGGGCCGCCGCGGCATTCGCCTGGGCGATCTGGTCCTCTTTCCAGTCGTAGAAGCCCGCGTAAAGAATGCGGTAGGCGGCATCCGCGATGAACCCGGTCGGCTGACCTTTGAGCGCGCTGGCGCCGGCCTGCATGCCTCCAGTGATGACGAATTCGGCCGTCTGGAAGTGATTGGCCCACGAGATGGCATCGTTCTTCTTGTCGCGGGCGATGTCGGAGCTGATGCCGTCGTAGAAACCGAAAACGTGCGAGGCCCCTTCGATGGCCGCCGCGCGGTTGTTGGGGTCGCTGAAGTCCGTCTTGGACAGTGTTCCCGCGGAGTAGTACCGCTCGGCGTCGTACATCTCGCCGAATGCCTTACCGTCCTCCGCCACACCACGCATGATGCGGGTGAGGCTCTCCTTGGGAACGGACATGTGAGCATCCTTGCCGCCCGAGCCGTCGTGCCACACGCCGTCCTTGTCCATGTACGGACCCGTACCGCTCAGGATCTCGTGGGTTTCGGGCGTGTAGTCGACGAGCATGCGACCCAAGTTCGACCGCAGATTGTCGGGTATATCGGTGCCATTACGGCCGTCGTCGAGGATCTTGATGGTGTCGTGCATCACCCGGGACTCGGCCTCGGTGTGATAGCCGAGAGTGTGGTCAGTGCCCGGGACATCCCCGGTGGCGGCCGCCTCCAGCGCCCGGCCGAACCCGCTGCGAACATCCGCCTCGGAGGCGTCGGCGCCCACAATCTCGATGTTGCCACGCCAGTTTGTGGTGTTCTTCAGGTCCCAGTCGCGGTCCCGCAGCAGGTATTTCAGCCGGTCGTTTCCGCCGTCCGCCGCCGGGTCGAGATACTGGGTGGCCGTCTTGGGGTCACGGCTCATGATGTCGAGGGCGCCATCGACGGGATCGTTGGCGAACCAGCCGTCGTCCTTGCCGCTGAAATCGCCGTAGAGGTCCCAGATGTTCTTGTCCTTCCGCTCCGCCGCGATCATGTCGTCGGTGAGGTCGGAGAGGAACCGGGAAGAGTACCCCTTCCCCTGCTTCATGAGGGTGACCAGGCTCTGGTAGCCACGGGCCCCCTGACCGTGCCCTTTGCTCAAACCAATCTTGTCGTGCACAACGTCGAGGTCGTACTTCTCGACGCCCGCCTTTTTGAGGTCCTCCCGCCACTTCTTGTAAAAGGGATCGGAGGGAGACTTGGTGGCGCTGGCGAGGGTGGTGGCCAAGCCTTTCTCCAGGGCATGGAAGCTCTTCTTGTTGTCACCCTTGGCGAGGTCGAAGAACTTGTTGGTCAGCTCGATGGTGCCCTTGGCGCCGATGCCGGCCAGGAACGTCTGGCTGAACGCCTTGTTGTGCTCGTTGTCCCGGAACAGCCGCTGGAACTCGGCCATCTCCTTGTCGCTGAGCTTGTCGCCGGAGTTGAGCTTGGTCGCGAGCTCTTTGGCTTCCTTGGCCTCGACTTTCTCGATGTCGCCTTCCGCCTTGCCGTTGAACCCGTTGACCGCGGCGTCGACGGGATTGGGGTCCGCCACGGCCGCCTTGAGCGCGAGCTTCACGCCCTGGTCGGCGTCGTCGACCGCCTTGACCGCCGCTTGGATGAGCCGGGTCCACGACACCTCGGCTTCCTGCACCTTCGCCTGGTAGCGCGCGTCATTCGCCTCGGAAGCACTGACCTTCGAGAAGTCATAACTCGCGGTCCCGGTTTCCGAGACCTTCATTCCGGCCTTCACCGCGTCCGCAACCGCCGACTTCACCTTCCCGCGCAGCTCCACGAACTGGCTGTGCGCGTCCCGCAGGATCGAGGCGATGGCACGGGCTTCCTTCGGGGCCGCGGCGAACTGCTGGTCGGTCACCTGCATGTTGGGCCGCGCGACCAGCTGCGCCTGGCCGCTCCAGCTTCCGTCGAGCCCGACTGACTTGACCTTGCTGTCATAGATCTTCTGGACCGCTTCGAACTTCTTGGCGGCCTCGTCCCACTTGGTGGCGGCCGTCTCAAGGAGAGACAGGTCGATGGTCATGACCTGGTAGTACGTGAGCACGAGTTCCCTTTCAGCGGTTCTTCGAGGCGCGAGACGGGAACGGGGACGGCCTGTCTTGCGAATACGGATCGAGCGGGACGAACTGCATGATTCCCCCGTGGCCAGTTAACAAGTGGAGTGCCACATTCGGCGATTGCGCCCGATGAAGCTGGCAGCGCCGCGTACACCCCTGGTTTCAAAGGTCAGAAGCTTGAGGACGATCTGAGGCGGACAGCGGCAGCGGCGACCGGCTCGGCGACCTCCCGGGCGGTGTGCCCGTCGGTGTCGACTCGCAGATCCTCCAGCGCGGCGCGTTTCAGCGCCTCGGCGTCGGCCGCCGCCGAGGCGGCGACCTGGAGCAGCCGCGCGGCCCCGGATATATGCAATCCGGGGCCGGGCTTGCCGGGAGCCGAGCCCCGCCACAGCGAGACCTTGGCGCAGACACGGCACCGACCCAGCTCCCAGAGCAGAGCCTCGCCGACAACAGCGCGTCACAACGGATCACTCGCGGAGAGCACCCTCCGGTACTGGGTTCGAAAACAGCCTCTAAAACACGACCGATCTGCTGTCGGCGGATGTCACCGGGGAACGCTGGTGGGGCAGGGCCGATCATCGGCCCTGCAGGCTTCAGCCAGAGCGGGCCGTTTTGACGAAGTCGGACGCCCTGATGGGGTCCACGGAGTTCCATGTATGACCGTCGATCTTGAGGTCGCTACCGACGATGCAGCCGTCGGCGATGGTGAGGAACTGGCTGATGGTCTCTCTCTTGGCACCTGTGTTGAGCAAGACCGGTACGTCCGGGGGAGTGGCCTCGCGAACGTCCTGCACGGTGGCCAGGTCGGGGCCCGCACCGGCCATGGGGCCGGACACGAGGATGGCGTCGGCGAGACTGGAGACAACTGTGGATCTGGCGATGTCCGGAGCGGTGCGAGAGCCGATGGGGGAAGCGAACTCGGGAGTGATGTTCATGAAAACTGCGAGATCGGCTCCGAGTCGGCGGCGTTCACGAAGTGTGTGAGCGCAGTCGGTGTTCCACAGCCCCATGTCGGATTCCCAGACCCCGGTGGTCACCTCGCGCATGAAGGCGGCTTCACTCGCCACCGCCGCCGCAAGCGCGATGCGCGGGTCCCAGAGGAAGTCCACCCCAAAGGGGATGTTCGCGGGTCGGCATTCGGCAACGATACGGGTCATGACCGCTGCGGACTCCGGCCCTGCGTTCAGCTCGTAGGGACGGTCGTTCTCGTTGCAGAAGAGGATCGCGTCGAATCCTGCGTCGACGAGTATTGAGACATCTTCGCGGACATGGCGGATCATGCCGGCGATGCCCTCTTGTTCGTCATAGAGAGGGGTTCCGGGGAGAGCCGGTACGTGGGCCATGGCGATGAGGGGTTTGGTGTTCGTTCCGAAAATCGAGTGGAATCTGGATGTCATGAAATGCCTTTCCGAGAAGCATGATGGATCATGGAGCGGTGGTGGCGCGGGCCCAGTCGGCCAGGGAAGAGATGATCGCTGCGGACTGGGTGATGTAGCGGTCGTCGCCGGCTGATTTCGGGGGTACGACATGGGGGGCGATGCCGCAGGAGCTGGCCCAGCTTTCGGCGATGGAGAGCGGGTGTATGGGGTCCTGTGGGGTTCCAATGACGGCGACGGGCCGCTGGAGCCGCCGGAGGTCGGTCATATCGGTCACGGGCGTGGACTTCGGCATGCGAGCCAGACGAAGACGCCTGTGAGTGGCGTGCGGGGCGGTGAACTGGCCCATCAGGCTGGCGGCAGCGTCTTCTGACTCATCTCTAATCGCCTGGAAAATGGGCGACTTCTCGAATTCGGCTGCGGCGGTGGCGATGTCGTGGGCGGCAAGGAGGCTCGCGATGGTCTCGAACGCCTGCAGGTTGGCCGGTGAGGCGCGGTCTTCCCAGGCGGGCCGGATGAAGACGTGTCCGGCGAAGAGGCCTGGCTCCTGGAGGGACACGGCAGCGAGGACTCCGGCACCCATCGAGATGCCCACTCCTATGAGTGGCCTTCGGACGGAATGAATGCGGAGCAGTGCCATGACGTCGGCGCTGAACTGCCGGAAGGTGAATTCGTGGGGTCCGCCGGTTTCCAATGTCCGGCCGTGAGCCCGCATGTCCGGCACTATCAGATCGTAGGGGAGTTGCTCCAGGTGGGGTTGAAAGGGATCGAACTGTGTCGTATCGCCCCCGAGCCCGTGGAGTAGGAGCAGGGTGCCGGCGTTCTGCGCGCCCGTGTGTCTGCATCTCACATGAGCCGCGCGTACGTAACGGTCCGCCGAGGCCCAGAGCGCGTTCACGAATTTCTCCTGTGCTCTGCCGCTGTACGGAGTCTCGTGCGGAGGTATCGCCCGGACCTCCCGGCATCCTGGGCATCGGCGTCCTGGATGATGGTGGGGACGGGGCGGCCAAGCCGAAGGGTGTGGTCGCAGATGTGGGTGTAGTCGAGTTCTCCGCGGCCCAGTGGGGCCGGGCCGTCAGCGGTCAGGTCCTTGGCCTGAAGACCGATGATGTGGTCGGCGAGCAGGTCGAAGGCTTCATCGAAGACGTGACGCTGGCGGCTTAGGTTCTCGGCCGTGACAAGATTGCCCGGATCCAGGACGATACCCAGATGGCGAGGGGCGGTGGTTCCCAGCTCGTTGATGAGCCGCCGGGCGCTTTTCGCGGAGTTGATGATGTTGGTCGGTTCCGGTTCGATACCGAGGACGACGCCTGCGTTCGCGGCGGCTTCGAGGAGGACATCCAGAGTCGACCGCATATCCCGCCATGCAGCGGGTGACCGATTGTCCGGGTGGCCTTCCCACATGCTCTTCGGGTTGCGGGTTCCGCTGCACAGAGTCACGGCACTGACGCCAAGTCGTGGCGAAAGGCCGATCAGCCGCGTCGCCTCTCGGGTCTGCCTTGCCCGGCAGACAGGGTCAGGGTTGATGATGTTGTAGGTGGCGGACAGACCCCAGATGCTCACGCCGGAGTTCTGGAAAGACCGGCCTACCATGTCGAAGAGCTTGGCAGACGCATCGGGAGCCAGGGTGGGCATTCCGATGGCGGAGAAGTTGAACTGAGCGAGGTGGAATTCGGCTTCCGCGACCGCAGTCGCGACCTCGTCGACGGTGGCGCGGGGAAAGGTACGGGCGAAGATACCCACTTCCGGAAGGGCCGTATGCAGGGTCATAGTGCGGCTGCCGACTGGTCGACGGCGACACGGATCCGATTGATGATCTTGAGCGCTTCTATGCCGTCGTCGGCGGTGGATATGGCGTCCGCGCCGTGGAGCACTGTGCGCGCGAAGCCCTCTATCTGGCGTTCATAGGGGTCGCTGTCACCGAACACCGGCCTGGAGTAAGCTCGCGTGCTCTCATCGAAAACTTCGACAGAGCTGGGCTGCCTGGTGAAAGGGAAGGGACAGCGCAGCCGAATGTGGCCACGCTCGCCGTGGAGATCGAAACCCTCGGACCATTCGGCGTGGACGCTGGCGGTCACTTCCAGGCTCAGCGCGGCTCCGCCGTGGGCTAGGCCCAGGGCGTGCCAGCTGTAGTCACGGTCGTTGTTGGACAGCACCGCACTGTGAATACTGTAGTCACCCGCGAGAGCTCGAAGCAGGTCGACCGTGTGGATGCCGTGAGTGGCCAGCAGATGTTCTGCGCGGTGGACGGCTTTGTACTCCTGCTCTCGTGACTGGACCGCCGGGTCGACGACCAGTGGCGGGAAATGGGTGGCTTCGATCGGTGCGCGCAACTGTGACATCACGCGGTACCAACCCACGACGCTGCGCAAGGGGCCGATCCGGCCGACCGACTCGACCGCGTACTGCACGCCTGGATCGAAGCGCTTCATGCTGGCGACCTGGAGAACGAGCTTCGACGATGCCGCCATGTCTCGAAGCTCTTCGGCTTCGGCGATAGTCCCGGCGATGGGTTTCTCGATGATCACATGCTTGCCGGCCCGTAGCGCTTGCTGCGCCACCTCGGCGTGGAACCGGTCGGGGATCGCGATCAGCACGGCATCGACAGATGCGTTGAGCAACTCGGTGATGCTGTACAAGGCGCGTGTGCCATGGCGTTGCGCCATCGCGTCGGCGAGAGCGGTGCTCGCGTCGCACACCGCCTCCAGCCTGACGTTTTCGGCTTTCGCGATGGCGGGCAGATGCGCGGCTTGCGAGATGCGCCCGCAGCCGATGACTCCCAGACGAAGGTATTCGGACACGATGTGGGCTGTTCTCCTCTCGGCCGGCCTACCGGTGTGGTGTGGCCAGACAGTGCGGGGTGGCGGGCGCCGACGGCAGCAGGGGCCGTGGAAACTCGGTGCTGCCTAGAAAGAACATCATGCACGTAATCGTGCGTCAATTGGGCAGTTGCGTGCAATTCTTAATGCACGCAACCTTGATGGAAAGGCCCTCGCGAGCCAGCGTCCGGCAGGAGAACTCTCGGGCGCCGACGTGGCGGTCGGGACCGTGCGCAGCCGGGTCCCGTGTGCCGCCGTTCGTCATCGGCGATTGCGTCGTCGGTGACGAACACCGAGATGGCGTCGAGCGGGCACACCGGTGCCAGAGCGTGCTTGCCGAATCTGCTGCTCGCAGTCACGACGGCGACGGGCTGCCCGCACTTGAGCATGGCCTGCTCGACCGGGAGCTCCACCAGGTCGATGTTGGTGACGCCGACCTCGCGATGAATGGCCTCCGCGCCCAGGAATGTCCAGTCCGCGTGCAGGGGCTCGAGCTCAGCAAGCGGTGGAGGAACCGACGAGCGTGTATGCCGTATCGACCGGGGACCCTCCGGTGATGTGCGCACGGATCCCCGGCCAGGCAGACGGCGATCAGCAGCTCGCTGGTGACGACGAAAACCTCCTTTCTTTGCTGGTGCAGTGCGGCGGCGAGTTGGTAGGTGGTCGCGCTGTCCAAGATCACAGACTCGCCGTTTTGCACCAGGATCGCCGCTGCCTCGGCGATGGCGAGATCACGGCAGATGGCCGAGGCGTCGACACCTCTTCAAGCAGTGCGCGGCGGCGTTCTGAAGACCCCATGGCTCTTTGCCGCTTCGTGCACAGAAAATTGCACACACTCTACGGCTTGACGCACATAACCCCCCAGTCACATGCTCCATTGCACGTAAACGCGCAAGCCGAAGGTGGGAACGGACGTCACATGGAGGAACCTTTCGCGATCGGTGTCGACCTCGGCGGCACGAAGGTCGCCGCCGGCCTCGTACAAGGACAGGGCCGTGTGCACCGCCGACTCTCTCTCCCCACACCCCATGGACAGGGAGCCTCCGCAATCATCAGCCTGATCGCCGACATGTGCTGCGATCTCGCCTCCGACTCGCCCCGTAGGCCGCTTCCTGTGGGGATCGGCACTCCAGGCATCATCAATCCCCGGCGTGGTGTCGTGGTCACCGCAACCAACACCATGCCTGGCTGGCAAGGAACCGCCGTCGCTGACGAACTGCGGAGGGCCACCGGCAGCAGGGTTGTCGTCGACAACGACGCCAGAGCTCTTGCTCTGGGTGAGCAGCTCTACGGAGCGGGACGCGGTGCATCCGACGTCCTGTACGCAAGTGTCGGTACAAGCGTGGGCGGCGCCCTCGTCTGCCAAGGACGATTGTTGACCGGAGCCCATTGCGGCGCCGGTGAGATCGGCCATCTTCCGGTATCCGAAGGGTGCGATGTATGCAGTTGCGGTAATATCGGACATCTTGAAACCGTTGCTTCGGGGCCCGCCATAGCCGCCGCGTACGCGCGAGCAACCCGTCAACATAAGCCTCCGGACCTGCGCGACGTCGCCGAGCGAGCACGCCATGGCGACGCCGCCGCGATAACCGCGCTGAGGGATGGCGCCGAAGCCCTTGGCAGAGCCCTGGCAGGTATGGCCGCCGTGCTCGATCCGCAGCGGGTGGTGGTTGGCGGGGGCGTCTCCCGAATCGGCGCGGATTACTGGACGCCCTTGCGCAATGCCTTCCACGGGAATGCCCTGCCCGGCGCAGCGACGGTCGACATCACGCCCACGGCCTTTACCGAGGACGCCGGTGTCATCGGTGCAGCCGCACTCACTGCGCACCATGCCCTCTATGCCCGTCCATGACCGCCGTGGTCCGATCGGACCACGATGTACACGGAGTACAGATGAGAAACAAGAGAGTCATCCCCTTGCTCGGCGCAGGAATGGCCGCACTGCTGCTCGTGGCGTGCGGTGGAGGAACTGGTTCCGATGGCGCACACAGTGGCGATGGCAACGTCAAGGAACTCAAGGTTGTGATCGCTGAGTACAGCAAGGACCACACCAAGGCGTTCTGGGACGGATTCGCCAAGAAATACCAGAGGCAGACCGGAATCAAGCTCAACGTGCAGATCATCAGCTGGAATGACATAGACCAGCAAGCCAGCACCATGATCCAGAACGGAAATCCGCCGGACATCCTCAACCTCAACGCCTACTCCAGCTACGCAAAGGATGGGTTGCTCTACAGCTCCGACGAGGTGCTTCCCGGCGCAACGAAGGCTGACATCATCGATGCCTTCGTCAAGAGCGGTACCTACAAGGGCAAGATGTACGGCTTCCCCGACCTCGCCTCGTCAAGAGCGATGTTCTACAACAAGGACCTGTTCAAGAAGGCCGGCATCGCTGCCCCACCGAAGACCTGGACGCAATTCGTGTCCGACGCGAAGAGGATCACTTCTCTCGGGAATGGAACAGTAGGATACGCTGAACCGCTCGGCCCCGAGGAGGCGCAGGCGGAGTTCTCCATCTGGGCGTTCAACAACGGTGGCGCCTGGAAGGCCGGAGGCAAATGGGTGATAAATTCGGCCAAGAACGTCCAGACGCTGAGTTTCCTCAAGGATCTGGCAACGAAATACAAGGTCACTCAGAACAACCCGGGCCGGACCAACCGTACCGACGGCGCTTTCTCTCTTTTCTCGTCGGGCAAGGCCGGCATGGTCGTCGGACTGTCTCAGTTGGCCACGAGCCTGGACGAGCAGAAGAAGATCCACTACGGCGTGGCGCCTATGCCCACACGTGACGGCGGCGCACCGCAGACCTACGGCGTCACCGATTACCTCATGGCGTTCAAGAAGCCGGGGAACCGGGATGCGATCAGAAAGTTCTATCAGCTGTACTACCAACCGGGCCAGGTGAACACCTGGATCAAGGCCGAAGGCTTTCTTCCCGTGACCAAGTCAGGACTGAAGGTTTTCTCGTCCGATCCGGCCCTGAAAGTGTATCTCGACACACTGCCCAATATTCACCTGACGCCCACTGATGATCCGGCGTGGGACAAGGTCAAGCTGGCCGTGCAGCAGAACATCGGAAATGCGGTCGCACCGAACGGGAATCCCGCCGCGGTGCTTGACAACCTCCAAAAGGTGGCCACGTCCGGTGGATGATCTCGGCCACACCACAGGACTCGAACGCACCAGACACGAAGACGCCGAACGTGCTTGGTACCGCTTTGCCAAGCGTCGGCTTCATCCTCGCGGCCACACATCGGTGCTTGCCCCGGTCCTTTGGCTGGGGCCGGCGCTGCTGCTCATCGTCGGCGTCGTGCTCTACCCCGCATACGAACTGGTCCGAGCGGCGCTGTCGCGCTACTCCATCACCGGGCTGCGACTCGGCGGCGCCGGAAGGGCGAACTTCACCCACGTCCTTGAGCAGCCCGCCCTGCCGACCGTTTTGGCCAACACCGCGGTCTGGGTGTTCGGTGTCGTCATCATCACCATGGTCATGAGCCTGGCGCTCGCCCAGTTCCTCACCAAGGAGTTCTTCGGCCGCCGCGTCGTACGGTGGGCCGTTATTGTGCCCTGGGCCGCCTCTCTGGTGATCACGAGCCGACTCTTCACACTGATCTACGACTACTACCACGGCGTCCTCAACAAGCTGCTGATCGGGCTGCACCTCACCAGTCACCCGATCGACTTCCTGGGTGACGACCGGTGGACCATGTGGTCGATGATCGCCGTCGGTGTCTTCGCCTCCATCCCGTTCAGCACATACGTCATCCTCGCCGGACTCAACAGCATCCCTCAGGATGTTTACGAGGCCGCCCGGATCGACGGGGCAGGCTACTGGAAGACCTACCGCAGCATCACTTTGCCCATGCTGCGACCAGCCCTGTCCGTGGCCGTCGTCCTCAACATGATCTACGTCTTCAACTCCTTCCCGGTCATCTGGACGCTCAACGAACGCAACCCCGGTTTCGCCCACGACACCACCATCACTTTCATGTACAAACTGGCGTTCAAAAGCGCCGAGCGGGACATCGGACAGTCCGCCGCCGCCGGACTTTTCAACGTGCTGCTGATCCTCGTCGCGGTCGTGGCCTACTTGCGCGTCGTCAAACCGCAGGAGAGTGATACCCGATGATCCGGCTCATCACAGAGCACCTCACGGTCCGGCCTTCCCGCCGTATGGCCACGCGTGTTCCGGGAGGCTGGAGACGAGCCCGTCGCTACGTCCTGCCCATCGCCGGACTCGCCGTTGTCGTTGCATTCGTCGGTCCGTATGCGGTCATGGCCTTGGACTCGCTGCGTCCGGCCCCGGAAGTGTTGCAGTCACCGCCTACGCTGCTGCCCAGGGACTGGACGTTCGCCGCCTACAGTGACGTCTTCGCCGACGCCCGCTTCCGCAACTGGCTGAAGACGTCCGTCCTTGTCGCCGGCGTCTCCACCATCATCGTGCTGCTGATTTCGGTACCGGCTGCCTACTTCACCGCTCGGAACCGTTTCCCAGGGCGCTCCGCATTCCTGTTCCTGGTGTTGGCCACGCAGATGTTCTCGCCAACGTCCCTCGTGGTCGGGATCTACCGGGAATTCTTTGACGTCAACCTCGTCAACACCTATCTCGCGATCATCCTGACCAACGCGGCATTCAATCTGGCATTTGCGATCTGGATTTTGCACGGATTTTTTGCCTCGGTACCTCGAGAAATAGAAGAAGCCGCGGAACTGGACGGCTGTGGCCGCTCCCGGACTCTCCTCCAGATCATGCTTCCCCTGGCCCTTCCCGGCGCAGTCACCGCTGTTACCTTCACTTTCATCTCGGCATGGAACGAATACGTCGTAGCTCTCACGCTGATGCAGGACGACGCCAAGAAGCCGCTGACCGTTGGCATCAGTTCGTACGTGACCGGATACGAGCAGAACTGGGATCAGCTTTTCGCTGCCTCCATCATCGCGATCGTGCCTGTGGTAATTCTCTTCGCCGCGATCGAAAAACATCTCGTCGGCGGCCTGACCTCAGGTGCGGTCAAGTAATGCAGCACCCAAGGAAGCAGGAGTTCCGGATGCAGAAAATCTTCGCTGGGCGTGCCATCATCGACTGCCAGGAGCAGGCTTCGGTCACCCTGACGGTCGAGAGCGGGCTCATCACTGGAATAAGCGAATCCAGTCGTCCTGGCGACGCCGATGTCGTGCTGGAAGACGGCATTCTAATCCCCGGCCTCATCGACCTCCAGGTCAACGGTTATCAAGGTGTCAATTTCTCCCATGCCGATGAGAACGAATGGCGGCGCGCCGCACACTGCCTGCCCGAGACAGGAGTAACGGCGTTCGCCGCAGCATTCGTAACGGCCTCAATACAGGATCTGGCCGAGTCACTCCGACACTGCAACGCGGCCATGAACACGCCGCCCCGTGGCGGACAGGCCCGTCTCCTGGGAGCGCACCTCGAAGGACCATTCCTCTCACCGGCTCACCCAGGCGCCCACGACGTCACTCTCTTTTGCGATCCCGAACCCGCGCGAATCCGCCCTTTGCTCGACGCCGCGCTGGCCGGGACGCTCGCGATCATTACCCTCGCCCCCGAGAGAACTTTCGCGCTTGAAGCAATCAAACAGTTCGTCTCCGCCGGAACCCTCGTCTGCCTCGGGCACACCGACGCGACGGCGGATCAGACCATGGCTGCCATCGACGCGGGCGCCAGGTGTGTGACACATCTGTACAACGCGCAGCGACCATTCCACCACCGAGACCCCGGGATCATCGGCCAATCCCTGACCGACCCTCGAATCTCCTTCAGCCTTGTGCTCGACGACCATCACCTGAGCCACCAGGCCGCCGCTATGGCCTTCGGCCTGGCAGCCGACCGTCTGGTCCTCGTCACCGACGCAGTAGCCGCGGCGGGCATGCCACCGGGGCAGTACCAACTCGGCGGCCGAACCATCCACACTGCGCCGAATCGTCCTCCGACATCAGCCGATGGAGCCTTTGCCGGATCGACGCTGCGGCTCGACCACGCCCTGGCCAACGCCGTCCGGCTGGGCCTGCCCCTGCCCGAGGCCGTGGCCGCCGCGACGACACGCCCAGCCGAACTCCTCGCACGTCATGACCTCGGTCGCATCGAGGTCGGCGCACGAGCAGACCTCGTGTGGCTTGACCAACACCTCACCACCAATGCCACATGGGTCGGCGGCGAACTGGTCTTCAGCAAG
This sequence comes from Streptomyces sp. NPDC059679, assembly GCF_042734105.1. Classification (NCBI taxonomy): domain Bacteria; kingdom Bacillati; phylum Actinomycetota; class Actinomycetes; order Kitasatosporales; family Streptomycetaceae; genus Streptomyces; species Streptomyces sp. NPDC059679. The sequence continues at coordinate 132,608 of NZ_JBHWES010000024.1, forward strand.
AGCCTGATCCGGAAAGACGGGCCTTGACCCAAGGCCGGGTATTTAGCGTTTCCGCAGGTCATGCAAGGGATTCTTGCCATGCGGCTGCCGGTCTTGCCCTTGCCGGTGTTCTCCCGGATGGTCGTCGTGGGCAGTGCGGGCTCTGGCGATGGGGGCGGCAGGAGAGTGATCGTCGTCGAGGTCACGACCTTGCTGCCATCGGGGCGGTCGTCCAGCTTCCTTTCCGCGTAATGGGGCCCTGACCCCGGATGTTGGACACGGGGTTATGCGGCTTTGGGAAGTGTAGTTGAGGGTTCGAAGAGGGCGTTCTCGTAGGCGATCTCGGTGTCGATCCCGCCGTCCCGGTCCTGGAACTGCCCGACTCCTGGGACGCCACCCGCAGCATTCTGCGACTCGTGGCCGAGGGCACGGCACAGGCTCCGGGTGAGCGCGTCGCTTTCGCCGAAGAACTCGTCCTCCTCACCGGCCTCGTCGCGCCGGGCGTCGAGCCACCGCCCGACGTGCGCGCCCTGGAGGAGGCCGGCGGACGCGCCGTGGGTCCTCACCACGCTGTACACCGTCGCCACGACGGCGAGCCTGCGCGGCCGCCACCGAGATCAACATCCACCACCCCACTCTCCAGGACCGGCTCGCACACGCGGAGACGCCGCTCGGCCGGCCGGTCCGCGCGCCCCGCGGCTGCAGTTGGCGTTGGCGATGCGACGCCTGGCGTGCACGGACAGTTTCGCCCCTCCAAGCTGAGCTGCATCCTCCGCGATTTCGATCCGCCACTAGGAACAAAGGGACTTCCCATGAGCGACGAGGGCCTGGCCAACCTGCTGAACGAGGAGCGCCATTTCCCGCCGCCCGCTGAGCTGGCTGCGAACGCCAACGTCACGGCGGAGGCGTACGAACAGGCCAAGGCTGACAGGCTCGGCTTCTGGGCCGAGCAGGCCCGTCGGCTGACGTGGGTCAAGGAGCCGACCGAGACGCTGGACTGGTCGAACCCGCCGTTCGCCAAGTGGTTCAAGGACGGCGAGCTCAATGTCGCGTACAACTGCGTGGACCGGCATGTCGAGGCGGGGAACGGAGACCGGGTCGCCATCCACTTCGAGGGGGAGCCCGGGGACAGCCGGGCGATCACTTATGCCGAGCTCAAGGACGAGGTGTCGAAGGCCGCCAACGCCCTGCTGGAGCTGGGGGTGCAGAAGGGCGACCGGGTCGCCGTCTACATGCCGATGATCCCCGAAACCGCGGTCGCGATGCTGGCTTGCGCCCGCATCGGCGCCGCGCACTCGGTCGTCTTCGGCGGCTTCTCGGCGGACGCGCTCGCCACCCGCATCCAGGACGCCGAGGCCCGGGTCGTCATCACCACCGACGGCGGCTGGCGGCGCGGCAAGCCGTCCGCGCTCAAGCCGGCTGTCGACGAGGCCATCGCGCGCGTGGACAACGTGGAGCACGTGCTGGTGGTGCGCCGTACCGGCCAGGAGGTCGCCTGGAACGACGAGCGGGACGTGTGGTGGCACGAGATCGTCGGCCGGCAGTCGGCCGAGCACACTCCCGAAGCCTTCAAGGCCGAGCACCCGCTGTTCATCCTGTACACGTCCGGGACGACGGGGAAGCCGAAGGGCATCCTGCACACCTCCGGCGGCTACCTCACCCAGGCCGCGTACACCCACCACGCCGTCTTCGACCTCAAGCCGGAAACGGACGTGTACTGGTGCACGGCAGACGTCGGCTGGGTCACCGGCCACTCGTACGTCGTCTACGGGCCGCTGGCCAACGGCGCCACCCAGGTCATGTACGAGGGCACGCCGGACACTCCGCACCAGGGCCGGTTCTGGGAGATCGTGCAGAGGTACGGGGTGACGATCCTGTATACAGCGCCGACCGCCATCCGTACGTTCATGAAGTGGGGCGACGACATCCCCTCCAAGTTCGACCTGTCCAGCCTGCGGGTACTCGGCTCGGTCGGGGAACCGATCAACCCCGAGGCCTGGATCTGGTACCGCAAGCACATAGGTGCGGACAAGACGCCGATCGTCGACACGTGGTGGCAGACCGAGACCGGCGCGATGATGATCTCGCCGCTGCCGGGCGCCACCGCCACCAAGCCGGGTTCCGCGCAGACGCCGCTGCCCGGCATCTCCGCGACCGTCGTCGACGACGAGGCCAACGAGGTGCCCAACGGGGGCGGCGGCTACCTGGTCCTGACCGAGCCGTGGCCGTCCATGCTGCGCACCATCTGGGGCGACGACCAGCGGTTCCTCGACACCTACTGGTCGCGCTTCGAGGGCAAGTACTTCGCCGGTGACGGGGCAAAGAAGGACGACGACGGCGACATCTGGCTCCTCGGCCGGGTCGACGACGTGATGCTCGTGTCCGGCCACAACATCTCCACCACCGAGGTGGAGTCGGCGCTCGTCTCCCACCCGGCGGTGGCGGAAGCGGCCGTCGTGGGCGCCGTGGACGAGACGACTGGGCAGGCGATCGTCGCCTTCGTGATCCTGCGCGGCACCGCGAACGCCGAGGACGAGCAGCTCGTCGCCAGCCTGCGCAACCACGTCGGCGCCACCCTCGGCCCGATCGCCAAGCCGAAGCGGATCCTGCCGGTGGCGGAGCTACCGAAGACCCGCTCCGGAAAGATCATGCGTCGCCTGCTCCGCGACGTCGCCGAGAACCGTCAGCTCGGCGACGTCACCACACTGACCGACTCGACGGTCATGGACCTCATCCAGACGAAGCTCCCTGCCGCACCCAGCGATGGATGAGAGGAACAGAAGCCTGATGCGCATTGTTTTCATTGGTCCCCCGGGCGTGGGCAAGGGCACGCAGGCCCGCATTCTGTCCAGCGTGCTGACCATCCCTGCGATCTCCAGCGGAGACCTGTTCCGCGCCGAGATCGCTCAAGGCACGGTCCTCGGCCAGAAGATCAAGCAGTACACGGACGCTGGAGAACTGGTCCCCGACGAGCTGACCACAGAGCTCGTCGCATCCCGTGTCGCTGAGCCCTGCGCGGCCCACGGCTTCCTGCTCGACGGATTCCCCCGCACGGCGCGGCAGGCCGAACTCCTCGAAAGGGCCTTGACGGAACGCGAGACCGAGTTGGACGCCGTGATCGCCTTCGACATGCCGAATGACGCACTCGTGGATCGCCTCACGGGGCGACGCGTCTGTGCCACCTGCGGGACGACCGTCCACCTGGTGTTCTCCCCGCCGCGTCGGCCTGGACAGTGCGACGAATGCGGCGGTCGGCTGACCAGGCGGGGGGACGACACCGACGTGACCGTTCAGCGGCGCCTGGCGGTCCACGCCGCCCAGGCCACGCCACTCCTGTGCTGGTACGCCCATCGGGGTCTCCTGCTGCGAGTGGATGCCGCCGGGTCTGTATCACAGGTCTTCGAGCGGTTGCAGGCGGCGTTGGCGAGCGTCACGGCACAGGGCCGGTGACCAATGCGCGACTCCGCGCGGTGCGCGGCTGCAGAGAACCATCGTTCACCCAGTGCAGTCGCCACTACCGCCGAGGCTGAGCATGGCGCGGTACAACTCGTCCTTGCTCAGCGGCGGTCGGAGAAGCGGAGAGGCCGGTTCGGCGCGGAATCCGTCGAGCAGCAGGTGCAAGTAGCGGCGCCAGGCCTCCGGCGCGATGTCTGACAAATCTGCTAGCGATCACCAGATAGGCGATGCGTTGGCCTGGGGACCTAGCCTCGCGCGGTGGGCCTGGACTCCCTGCTCACGGAGATCACCAAGCTCAACGACGTGCGCAAGCTCGGACTGCCCGACGGGCTGTTCGCGGACTGCTCGGAGAAACTGGCGGGCGCGGGCGATCAAGATGTACCCCTCGGACTTCCGCGACACGAGCGAGGACGTACGGATCACCCTGCTCGCGGCGCTGAGTTCGTCCCGTCGGGCGGAGATCACCGACGCCCTGGTCGACCTGCTGGTCGCACTGGTCCACAAGATCAACGCCCGCGCCGAGCGGCGGGTGGAGAAGCAGCTCACCGCCGAGGTGAAGAAGGTCCGCGGCAAGGAGGGCATCCTCTTCAAGCTGGCGACGGCCGCCGTCGACAAGCCCGACGAGATCGTACGCCGCCCGCGCCCTGTTCCCGGTGGTCGGGGAGAAGACGCTGCGCGAACTGGTGGCCGAGGCGAAGGCGAACGAGAAGGTCTTCAAGGCCAAGGTCCGCACCACCTTGCGCTCCTCCTACAGCTCGTACTACCGGCAGATGCTGCCGCCGCTGCTGAACACCCTGGGCTTCAGGTGCAACAACACCGCCTACCGGCCGGTGATGGACGCGATGAAGCTGCTGAAGAAGTACGCCGACGTCGACGGCAAGACCCGCTTCTACGACGCCGGCGATGAGGTGCCGATGGACGGCGTGGTGCGCAAGGACTGGCGCGAGGCGGTCGTCGACGACAAGGGCAAGGTCGAGCGCATCCCGTACGAGCTGTGCGTCCTGGTCGCCCTGCGGGACGCGGTCCGCCGCCGCGAGATCTACGTCGAGGGCGCGGCCCGCTGGCGGAACCCGGAGGACGACCTGCCCGGCGACTTCGAGGCCACCCGCGCCGTGCACTACGCCGCGATCCCGCTGAACCCGAGGGCGTTCATCACGGACTTGAAGAAGCGCATGACCGCGGGCCTGGACCGGCTCTCCGCTTCACTCGCGGACGGCAGCGCGGGCGGGGTGAAGGTCACCAGCCGCAAGGGCGAGCCGTGGATCACCGTGCCGAAGCTGGAGCCGCTGGCCGAGCCGACCGGCCTGACGGCCCTCAAGGAGGAGGTCGCACGCCGCTGGGGCGTCCTGGACCTCCTGGACGTGCTGAAGAACGCCGACTTCCCCGGCTTCACTCCGCGAGTTGCTGCGGTGCGGGGCTTCCAAAACGGCGACCTGGCGCTACGCGAGTGCCGAGGCGTTGTATGCGACCCGTAGCGCCTGCCCTCACCGCCGGGTAGCGGCATCCGATCGCGGTCGGTTCCGCCCCAGGGCCTGTGTCAATGCGTGGGCGAACTCGGCGGGGTGGGCCACAAAACCCACGTGCCCACCGGGCATCTCGACCACAGTCCGGCCGAGCCTGTTGCCCAGTGCCACGTTCACCTCGTAGCAGGGATAGCCACGCGATTCCCGCCCGGACGCCAGCAGGATCCGATCGGCATGGACTGTGAGAGCTTCGATATCGAGGGACGCGGCCGGATACTGGCGCAGCTCGTGCTCGAACCAGTAGACGGCGTTGGCGTGAAGGGACTCGCTCGTCCTGGCCTGTGCCGCACGGGCCATGGTCCGCCGGTCCGCCTCGGTGAACGCCTGCTCGCGGAACTTCTCCAGCGCCGGCTGTATGCCGGATGCGCGGTAGAGGTCGTAGACACTGTGGAAGAAGTCGATCCACTTCTGTCCGCCTGGCAGCGCCCTCATGGCCGGCGGCTCGTAGGGGATGAGCGTGCGCACTACGTCAGGGTGGCGAGCCAGGACTTCCAGGGCAACGAGCCCGCCGGAGCTGGTCCCGACGATGATCGCCGGGCCGTCGCTGAGATGCTCGATCAGGCGCCGGACATCGTCGGCGTCAGCAGCGAGTCGGCGATCGTAGTCCTGCGGACCGTCGAGTCGGCTGCGGGAAAAGCCTCGCCGATCGTAGGTGATCACGCTGTAGTGCGCCGCCAGATGTTCCGCCACCATCGCGAACACGCCGCCGTCGCCGCCTGCGCCAGGGATCATGAGCATGAGCGGGCCGCTGCCACGCATCTCGTAAGAGAGCTTGGCGCCGGGAACGTCGAGGATGCTCATCTGTTTCCTCTCTAATCTCAATCTGCTGGGGGAACTGCTTGCGCTGCCCGTACGGGCCCCGGCGTCCTGGCTCAGACACCGGGGAACACATGAGCCGTCGGTAGCTATCAGGGCTTGGTGACATGCCGGGGGTGGTGCAGGCGGGCGAGGATTTGCTCGCGGGTGGGGACGTGGCCGCCTCCGCCGTGCTCCTGCGCGTGGCCGCGGACATGCGTCTGCACCCGGGTGACCAGTTCGTCCTCGTCGGCGGCTGTGATCGCCTCGTGGCAGTGGTTGCAGGTCAGAGTGAGCATCATCCCGCCTCCTCGAAGGGCCGGCCGACGGCCACCGTGGCTGGCGACGCGGCGACATTTCTGCGCGAGGCCGGGTTCCGGGTCCGCTCCTCGTGGTGCTTGCGCCACCCGTAGCGGGTCAGCCCGCGGGGTTTGAAGACGGACAGGAGCACCGCCGTCAGCAGCACCACCAGGCCGCCGATCGAATGCGGCAGCGTACCGGGAAGGTCACGCGGGTCGGCCCCGGATGCCGCCGCCATGTCTGCCAGGCGGCTGATGGGCTGCGTCTCCACCAGCAGAACCCCGGTAGCAACGACGGTGAGTAGCAGCTTCACCACGACCCAGTAGTGGCGCAGCAGCCCCCACGAGGTGCCCAGCGACTGCACGATCCCGGTGGCCAGGGAGGCCAGGGCGAGCGGGACGATGACGTATGAGACGGTCAGTTCCATCGCGACGTAGGCGCCCCGCACCGTGTCGGCGCTCCGGGCGGTGACCGCGGCGATGTCGAGCGCCGTGTATGCGGCGACCGCGCCGAACCAGCCGACCGACGAGATGACGTGGGCGGTGAGCGCGGCCTTGCGCGGGCGGGGGGACATGGTCATGCGCGGCCGGCCCCCGGTGCTGCATCCGACGCAGTGAGCGACGGCTGGCCGCTGCTGCCCATGTGCCGGCCGGGCCCGTGATCGCCGCCAAGACCGGTGAGCATCACGATCAGGGTCAGCAGCACCAGGACGCCGACGACGATCCCGGTGACCTTCAGCCAGCCGGGCATGCCGGGGTGTGCAGCGCGACCGGTCCCTGCCTGGGCGTCGCGGTCTGTACCGGGCCTGGGGATGGGGGCTGTCATGAGCTTCCTCCATTCGAGCGGACAACCTCATTTTACAAGACACAGTGTCTATCACACGTCAGTGTGTCGCGACAGTGCCGCCCTGTATGCTGGAAGGGTGCCGAAGCTTTGGAACGAGACGATCGAGGCGCACCGCCACGCGGTGCGCGAGGCGATCCTGGAGACCACCTGGTCGCTGGTGACCGAGCGCGGACCGATGTCGGTCACCATGTCGCAGATCGCCGAGCGGGCCGGAATCGGCCGTGCCACGCTGTACAAGTACTTCCCCGACGTCGAGGCGATCCTGATCGCGTTCCACGAGCAGCGCGTGAGCGGCCACCTAGAGCGGCTCGCCCAACTCCGCGACGGCCCGGGCGACCCTGGCCAGCGCCTGGAAGCGGTGCTCGAACGCTATGCCCTGATCTGCTATCACCGCGGACGCCACGGCTCCGAGGAGCTCTCGGCGCTCCTGCACCGCGGCGAGACCGTCGTGCAGGCGGAGCAGCAACTCGTCGGCCTCTTCCGGGACCTGCTGACCGAGGTGGCGGAGGCTGGCGAGCTGCGGGCCGACGCTGTCCCTGACGAGCTCGCGCGCTACTGTCTGCACGCGCTGGCCGCGGCGGGCGGGCTGACCTCTGAGGCCGCGGTGCACCGACTGGTCGCGATCACCCTCAGCGGACTGCACTGCCCGCACTGACCCGGCCTTCACCCCCGGGGCGGACCGTCTCACCGAACTCGCGGCCATGACCGACGCCCTGTCGGTCTCCGGCTGTCCCGTCTCATTGGATCTAGCTCTTGGCCAGTGCTCTGAGCAGGCATGGCGCATTGTGCGGTGAGACGGATCCGGGCCGGTGTCTCAGTTCATCGTGTCCGCCGGGTTCGGACTTGAGGCTGTGTCTCAGTTCATCGTATCCGCGAAGGTCATTTCGTGAGCTGTGCTGCTGTTCGTGCCATCTCGGCAGTGATGGCCCATCGCTCGTGGTCCCTCCACTCGCCGTTGATGTACTGGAAGGCAGTCGAGTAGCCCTCGCGCTGAAAGCCCAGGCGCTTGACGAGGTTCAGCGAGGAGGCGTTGTCCGGTTGGATGTTCGCCTCCAGCCGGTGCAGTTCCAGCGGGCCGAAGGCGAGCTGGACCACGAGCCTCAGTCCTTCGGTCATATAGCCACGGCCGGTCGTAGAGGCATAAGAGGTATAGCCCAGGGTTCCGCTCTGGAGGGTGCCCCTGACGATGTTGTTGATGTTGATGCCGCCCACGATCGCGCCGGTATCGCGCAGACAGATCACGAAGCCCTCATGGGTGGGCTGTTCGAACCGCTCAAGGTAGCTCTCGAACGCTTCCACTGTGTTCTCGCGGGAGCCCAGCCAGCGGCGAAGCATCTCGGCGCTCTCCTGGGCCAGCGCTGCGAGCTCGTCGTAGTCCTGGCGGCAGACGTGGCGTATGACCACCCGCGGCCCTTGCAGGAGGTAACTGGTGATTGCCATCCAGGGATCCTAAGCCTGTTCGTGCACGCGTCCGACGGCTCGTGAACCCTCCATGTAAGAAAGAGGACAGGCATCCTGCGGGCCAACCCTGACGCCCAGCCGGGCCAGCCCAACCGCACACGGGCCAGCGCAAGGGCTCAGTCACATTTGGGTGTGATGTAGCGGTAGATCGTGGCGGGTGCGCTCTTGAAGGTGCGGGCGATTTTTGGGGGTGCCGGAGTCGTAGAGCTGTTGTGCCTGTTCGACTTGCTCGGGGGTGAGTCGTGGGGGCCGTCCGCCGGTCTTGCCGCGGGCGCGGGCCGCGGCCAGTCCGTCGTTGGTGGCGGCGAGTACGAACTCGTGGTGCAGGGTGGCGAAGACGGACATCATGCCGAAGAAGTCGCGTCCTTCAAGGGTGTGGCTGTCGATGTTCTGCTCGACGGCATGGAGCCGGATGCCCCGGTTGCGCAGGTCGGTACCCACGATGATGAGATTCTGGACGGAGTAGAAGAGCCGGTCGAGCCGAGTGACCGTGATGGTGTCACCGGAGCAGAGTCGGGGCAGCAGCAGGTCTCTCTCGGGCCATGCGGTTTTGTGGCCGTTCGTGCGCTCGATGTAGATGTCCTCTTCCGCGACGCCGGCGCGCATGAGCGTGTTGATCTGCGGGACGGGGCTTTGGCCTGCGGCCGTGCGGACGTAGCCGACGACGGCCGGGGTCGACGGTGTCTGTCGGAGCGAAGACACGGTCATCATGGGACGCTCACCTGCTCAGGGGCGGGGCGGCCCGGAGGGCGCCAGGGATAGAAGGGGAGGTTGCGGTCGGAGGGTTCTTCCTCGATCCAGCGGATCAGCGGGTCACGTTTGCCGGCGGTTTCGAGGCTGTAGCCGGTGGTGGCCCGGTCACGGACTTCCCGGATGAACCGCCGCAGGTCCCGACCCTTGCCCGTGAAGGGTAGGAACCGCAGATGCGGCGAGGCGAAGAGACCGGAGAGGGCAACGATGTCCGGATAGGTGCAGGCAACGAGCTCGATGTCGTCCTTGAAGGCATGCCATTTCGGGCCGCCGAGAGCGGTCATGCGGCGGCGCCATCGCCGGTCGAACCGGTCGCTGTCCCACCAGCGGAAGGAGATGTCCGTGGCTTCGGCCATCGCGTAGGTGACAATCCGCTGACCGTGGCGGCGGATGAGGTTGTAGTGGTGGCGCTGTGCGCGGATCACCTCCGGGACGGTGTGCAGTTCGAGCTGGTGCCCGTATCGGCCGATCCAGCGGCCGTGCCGTAGGCAGATGTTGGTGCTGACCGGGGCGTGGTGTGAGGCGTGGGTGGTGATGCCCAGACAGGCCAGGCAGCGGGTGCAGACGGGCTGGGTCGTCCAGCCCACTCGGGTACCTGGCGGCGTCGGCAGGCGTGGACGGCCCGAAGCCGGCTCCCGTCTGGATGACCTCGGAGGGGTTCCGTGACCTGTTCACCGGAAAGATCTGGCTGCCGCCCGCTCACGCGTAGTCAGCTTCGCGAGTCCCTACGATTTGTTACGGGGCGTAGACCTTTTCGATGCTCACGCTAGCTATGGGCTCCCTCATCCACTCGTCCCAGTTCTTGGTGTCGTTCTTCGGGCATGCCCACGGGCCGTCGGCTTTTCCGTTGTTCGGGTAGTGCACTTGCAGGTGGACGCAGTAGCCGTCGGCCTTTGTGTCGGTGGCCCAGCCCATGATGTGGTTGTTGTCGCAGACCTGGCCGCCGTACCTGCCGAAACTGGTCGTGTTTCCGAAGGTCCAGCATTCTGCAGCGGTGCTGGAGCTGGCTTCGGCCGGGATGATGCTCAGACCCGCGGTGGCTGCGAGAGCTGCGCCAACCATCAGGAGCTTCTTGGCAAGATTCATGATCTATTCCTCTCTAGCCTGAGCGTGAGCTGCCGAGACGCCTTCAGCGAGGTCCGCGACCAGCAGAATCGGCGTGGAATGCAGGTTTCACCTTTCGGTAACTCCGGTTCGCCTCGGATAGCACCGGCGCCCCCGTGTTCCCCTCTCTGTGCCCTCACATCGTGGCGCGGGCCGTGGGCTGGGAGTTGGCGATGCGTGCGGTGTTACTTGTCGTTCAGCGCAGCCCGTTGCGTATCAGGCAGACTGCGCAGTGCGGCCTGCCGGAGTTCTCTGGGCGTCACGCCGTACGTGGCGCGGAACGCGCGGCTGAAGTCCGCTGGGCGCAGGAACCCCCACCGGGCGGCGATGGCGCTGATCGACCGCCGCCGCAGCCGGGGGTCGGTGAGGTCGGCGTGGCAGCGTTCCAGGCGGCGCCGGCGTATCGAGGCCGCCACGGTCTCCCCCTGCTGCCGGAAGAGGGTGTGCAGGGAGCGCACGGAGATGTGGTGGTGTGCCGCGATGTCCGCCGGCCCCAGGTCGGGATCATCGAGGTTGTGGTCGATGAAGGCGTTGACGCGGGCGAGCATGGCCTGCTGGCGGGTCTCGGCCGGAAGGTCGTCGTAGGCCCCGAGGTGCTGGGCCAGGCAGGCGCCCGCCAGGTCGAGCGCTATCGCTCCTAATCGGCTCAGGTCGCGCGGGTCGCAGTCGGGGCCGTAGGCGTCCAGTGTGGTCAGGAACCGGGCGAAGATCGCCCCCATGCCGGTGCGGGCCGACAAGGGCTGGGCGAGGAGCTGGTGGACCTTGTCCGGCCGAAGCGGCAGTTCCTTGCGCGGAAATTGCATGATGACCGACTGGACGTGACGGCCCTGGTCGGGCACTGCGCCCTCGAACGGGTGCGAGACGTCCCAGAGCACCATGTCATCGCACACTAGTCCGGAGTCCTGGCGCCGCTGGCTGATCCACAGGGGGGTGCCGGAGACGAAGGTCAGCTGGTACGTGCCCGGGTCGGACCGCCGGACGTCCGCCCAGGTGCGTTTCAGATGCGCGGGCGGGCTGTTGAACGCGGCCACCCGTACTGAGCCGAGGTCCAGCACCGAGGCCTACGAGGGGAAGCCCCCTGCGGCGTTCGAGCTGCTGAGGGTGAGCGGTGCCAGCTCACGGGAGATCAGCTCGGCCCAGAAGGGCAACTGCTCCTTCGCGGGCAGTTCCTCGTTCGATACCTTCTGCCACATCCGCACCCCCAAAGCGCTCCGGCGACCCTGTCGTGGCCCTGGGCCCCAGGCGGCCCGGACCTCCCGCGCTGCGCCCAACCCTGCTGTCATGGCTCACCGCGCCGAGGCAACGGGCGGGGCTTCCACAGTGTTGGACGCGACCGTGGCAGGAGCGGATGCGGGTGCGGCTTCGGCGACGCCGCCGATGCCGAGGGTCGCCACCATTGCGAATGCGGCGCTGATCAGGCTGTACATGCTACGCAGCGCCACAGTGCGGATACGGGAACACAACAGCGGTATCTCCTCCGATAAGTCATGAGCGGGAAGGCAGAAGGGCGGCCGCTGGTCGCCCGGTGCCTCAAGCATCGGGACCAGACGGACGGCCCCACGGCCCGATGGCGGTGGCCCGGCTCGCGATCGAATCTGCCTGCCGTGGGCGATGACCCCGGGTGGTTTCCCGGGGTCATCGCGTGGGTGGGCTGGTGTTCAGCCGGGTCGGGCCGTTATCGGGGCAGGGGTCCGGCGATGCGGGTCCAGATGGTTGCTCGGCCGGTCCACTGGTAGACGGCGCTGTGGTTGGGGGTGAGGCCGTAGAGGTGGTTGTTGCTGATGGCGAAGGTGTGGCCGGGGCCGCCGATGCGGGTCCAGGAGCCGGGGATGCCGCTGTACCTGAAGATGCGGCCGTCGTTCGGGTTGGTGGCGAACAGGCCGCCTCCCGCGGCGTAGATCTTGCTGGCGGGGCCGCCGACCCGGGTCCAGGTGGTGCCCTTTCCGGTCCACTGGTAGACCGCATCGCGCTTGGGGGTGAGGCCGTAGAGGTGGTTGTTGCTGATGGCGAAGGTGTGGCCGGGGCCGCCGATGCGGGTCCAGGAGCCGGGGCTGCCGTTGTACCTGAAGATCGGTCCGTTGTTCGGCCCGGTGGCGAACAGGCCGCCTCCCGCGGCGTAGATCTTGCTGGCGGGGCCGCCGATGCGCTTCCAGGCGGTGCCCTTTCCGGTCCACTGGTAGACCGCGCTGTGGTTGCGGGCGAGGGCGTACAGGCGGTTGTCAGGGGTGACGGCGATAGTGGCGATGGTGCGCGTGTGTGTGGTGGTCGTGGCCGGGTTGGGCGGTGCGGGGGTGCGCGGCGCGGAGCTGGGCTTGGGCGCGGTGGATGAGCTGGTGGGCTTGGGAGAGCGCGGCGGGGCGGTGACGCGGTGGTACTGGCGTGCGGCGTAGGTGCTGACAGGGTGCCCGGCCAGAACGCTGGAGTTGAGGCTGCCGGTGGTTTTGGTCGCGGCTGTTCCCGGGCTGCTTTGCTGGTAGTAGCTGAACGTGCCCTGGGAATGGTTGACCCATCCGGCGAAGATGATCACGTGGTCGGAGGAGTTGAGGATGTCGCCGGGCTGCAGGGAGCTGACGGGGATCTTCTTGGAGACGCCGGGCAGGGACCGCGTGGTAAGGCTGGTGGGCAGTTGCCAGGCCATGGAGACGTATCCGGAACAGTCCTGCCGGTAGCGGCCTCCGGTGGCGTGGTCGGACCACCAGCTGTAGGGGGAGCGCAGCCCGTTGGTGCTGTAGGGGACTTTCAGATCGACCCAGGTCTGGGCGCGGGCGATTACCTGCTGGCGGGTCACCGCCTCACCGGGGGCCGCGCCCTTGCCGAGGGCGCCGGTGGAGGTGGGCGCGGTGGTGAGGGCCTGGTGGCTGTCGGCGTGTGCGGGAGCGGCGGCGGTGAGGATGCCGGCGGTGAGTGCGGTCGCGATCAGGCCGGGTATGACGCGCGGTCGGCGGTTGGCTGTTTCGGACATGGCCACGGTGGACCCTTTCTTTTCAGGGTGTGTGTGCGGTGCGGTGGTGCGTGCTTCGGCGGCGTTGCGCAGGGGGCTGGTGCGCGGGTGAGGATGTCGGGCCCGTCTGGGGCGCCGGCGCGGGCCTGGCCGCCGCAGGCATCCGGTCGCCGTGGGGCGGCGTGCGGCCCGCCCGGTGCGGGTTACTTCAAGGGGTCGCCGAGTGCGGTCCACGATGTCCGGTCCTTGCCGGTCCATTGGTAGACCGTGCTGTGGTCGGGGGACATCCCGTACAGGCGGTCGTTGCTGACGGCGAATTCGGCGCCGGGGCCACCGATCTCGGTCCACTTGTCGGGGTCGCCGTCGTACCGGAAGATCCGGCCGTCCTGCGGGCTGGTGGCGA
>NZ_JBHWES010000024.1:146264-153250 GCF_042734105.1 Streptomyces sp. NPDC059679
CGATCTCGGTCCACTTGTCGGGGTCGCCGTCGTACCGGAAGATCCGGCCGTCCTGCGGGCTGGTGGCGAACAATCCCGCCCCGCCTGTGTAGATCTTGGCGGCCGGCCCACCGATACGCCTCCAGTGACCTTTCCCGTCTTTGATGCCCAAGCGGTTGGGGAAGTCGGGGACCCATTGCATGACAGCGTCGTGGTTGGGGGTGATGGCATAGAGATGATCGTCCGCGGTGACCGATACCAGGCCGGCCTTCGAATCCCCAGACGCCGGCGCGGACGGGGGCGCGGGTGCCGGGCCGTCGACGATGTTCTTGTAGCAGCGGGGTGTAGCTGCTTGTGGGGTGGCTGGCGAGCATCGTGGCCTTGAGATTGCCGTCGTCGAACTTGGCCGTGGGGACGCCTCGCCTGCTCTCGGCGTAGTAGCTGAAGGTGCCCCGTGCCTGGTCAATCCAGCGGTCGAAGATGATCACGTGTGCCGGAGAGTTGAGGATGTCACCTGGCTTCAGCTGCTCCTGCGGGATCGTGACGGTGATCGGTCGTGAGTTCGACCCCGCCGTATCCGGGGCAAGGGCCGTGGTGTTGCGGCTGGTCGGCAGTTGCCAGGCCATGGAGACGTATCCGGAGCAGTCCTGCCGGTACGGGCCTCTGGTCTCGAGGTCGAACCAGGAGTCCCATTCGTCCGCCTCTACTCCCTTGGAGGTGTAGGGGATCTGTTTGTCGGCCCAGACCTGGGCGCGCTTGATGACCTGGTCGCGGGTGACCTGCCCGCCGGGGGCAGCGTTGCTCCCGAGTGTGCCGGTGGACGTCGCCGGGCGGTCGATGTCGTCTGAGGGGGTGCTTTCGGAGTGAGCGGGGGCGGCGAAGACGGTGGCGGCAAGCGCGGCTCCGAGCAGGCCGGTAATGCCGCGCAGCAGGCGTGTGCGCGTTCGGGGCAAGGCTGTCTCCTCGTTCAGGAAGGGCTGGGAATCGGTGCGGGACACGGGGCGGCGTTCAGCGACTGGCGGCCGGGCGGCCGAGGCGTTCGGCGAGGGCGTCGAGCACGGCTCGGTCGGTGGCCGCAGCGTCAGTGGCATTCGGGGCGTGGGCCGGTTCGGTGACCTGGAGCACGGTGAGGGCGGTCCCGTGCCAGGCGCTGTAGATGCGATTGGTCTGCTTGCCGTAGGCGGACAGGCCCGCGACAGCCGTCCACTGGCGCGACCAGGCCCGGCCCGAGGCGGTGCTCGCGGTGTCGGTGACGGCGGCGTCGGCGCGGGTGTGGTGCTTGGCCTGGAGGGCGCGCGAGGCGCGCCGGCAGGAGCCCATGGCTGCTGCCACCGCGCGCTGGGCGGTCCGGGCCTGGGCCGTGGTGCGGAAGGTGAAGGTGTCCTGGATGGCGAAGACGTCGTGGGTGCCGGTGTAGGCCTGCTGGCGCCAGCTTGCTGCCCCGTGCACCAGCGCGCACTCGTTGAGCTGGATGTCCTGAGCCGTCTTCTGCGCCCGTGACGCGGCGGCCGGCTTCCATGCCCGGGCGGCCGCATCGGGCAGTTGCCTGGCCGGGAGCTCGGCCGGGCGCGCCGAAGGCTTCGCCGGGCCGGCCGGGTGCGGACGGGCCGGGTGCGGGCCGGCCGCGGCGGTGCTGCAGCCGGCGAGGGCGAGTACGGCAGCTGCGGCGGCCAGGCGGATACCTCCCGCGCTGCGCAAGGAGCGGGACAGGTGGGTGAGGTTCACATCGGTCTCCCAGGTCATGCGGTGGAGACACCCACGCTGGGAGCTGATGTCATTGGCCATCTAGCCATCTGCGTGACCCGGCGGACAAAGAGCACAACGCCGCAGGTCAGCCAGAGAGCCGCGAGCGTTGTCCGCGGACAACCGGGGGGAGAGAAACCAAATGGGCAGAGCCGGACGACCGCAAGGCGCTCCGAGGGGCGCCACCGAACAGGCCAATGCGCTGGCGAATTTCCTGCGCCAGCTCACCGACGGCATCACCGTGCGGGAGCTGGGACGCCGCTACAAAATGAGCAAGACCAGCTGGAGCGAGTACCGTTCCGGCACCAAGGTCATCCCCTGGCACCGGCTGCAACAGGTCATCAAGGACTACATCCGCGATGACGGCACCCGGCAACGGGCGCTTGCCACGGCCGAACGTCTCCACCGCGAGGCCATCGCCGCCGAAAACAGCCGCCGCCCCCAGCCCGCTCCCTCTCAACAGACCTCGGCTCAGGCGCGGGCCGAGGCCGATCTGAAGACGTCGGCCACGCTCGTCCAGGCCCTCGAGCGCATCGTCGCCACGCTGCAGGCCCAGCTGCCCACCGCACAGGAGAGCGAGGCGGGGCAGGACCATCAGACCGCCACGCAAGGAACCGCCAGAACGCCGGAGCACACGCGGCAGCACCTGCGCAAAGCTCAGGAACGGCTGGACCGGGTCCGGCAGGTCCACGCCGCAGCGCAAGAAGCCGCGACCGCAGCATCCATGCCTCCCGCAGCGCAGGACCGGCCCGGGGACGCCGCCCACCAGCCGGACGGCGACGCCCCCCGGACCAGCGCACTGTTACCCGCCCCCCGGCCCCAACTGGACATCCTGCTCGCCCAGGTGCACAACGACCTGCAGGAGCAGCACCGGCAAGTGGCCAGGCTATGGGAGCAGGTGGCCCCACCCGGCCCGGTCCTTGTCCGCGGCGAGGTCCTCGACCGCGCGGACAATCCCTCCACCAGCACCGCAACCGGTACCGCAACAACGCTCGCACCCCCCGCCGCAGGCTGCGCACAAGCATGGTCGCCCTGACCGCTGTCGCAGCCACAGCCGCCGCAGCAGCCGGTACCGCGCTCTACCTCGACCGGGACCCAGCACACCGCAACACCGCATCACACGACCCGTCGGTCCCCGCCCCCTCCGCCACGGCCCCGGCCACCGTCACCCCCACTCCCGCCCCGCACACCTCCCCCTCCCGCCGCCACACCAGGCCCGGTCCCGGCAACGACAGCGCCGGGCCGCTGCCCCCTACCAAGCAGCCCAGCGCCCCGAGCCGGCCGCCAGTCACCGCCAAGGGCCCGGTCTACGCCGTCGCCCTCGACCAGAGCAAGGTCTCACGGTGGACCGGCAAGGGCACCTCCTGGGCCGAGATCGGCACCGAAGCAGGCAAGGTCTACGCCGGCGAGGCCGGCGTGTTCGCCACCAACCCCATTGACGGCCGAATCTTCCGCTACGACGGCACCCCCGGCGCCTGGACCGAGATCGGCTCCGCAGGAGCCGACTTCGCAATCAGCGGCCGCACCCTGTACGGGCTCTCCCCCAGCCGTGACGCCGTCACACGCTACGACCGCCCCGGCACCTGGACGGGCATCGGCGGCCCTGCCCGGGACATCTACGCAGGAGGCGCCGGCCTGTTCGCCACCAGACCCGCCAACGGCGACCTCATGCAGTACAACGGCACCCCCGGCTCCTGGACCCGCATCGGCGGCCCCGGCCACACCTTCGCAGTCGGCCCCCACACCGTCTACGGCCTTTCTCCCGACCGCAGCGAAGTATGGCAGTGGACCGGGAAGGACGACGTATGGACCAAGATCGGAGGCCCCGCAGACACCATTTACGCGGGCGGTGCCGGCCTGTTCAAGACCGACCCCGACACCGGCCGGATCTACCGGTACGACGGCGACCCCGGCAAGTGGACCGGCATCGGCGGCCCCGGCGCCATGTTCGCCGTGGACGACCACCACCTCTACCGGCTCTCCACCGACCGCCGCTCCATGTGGCGCTGGACCGGCCACGGCGACACCTGGAAGCGCATAGGCGGCCCCGCCAGCACCCTCACCGCAACTGACTGAAGCCCAGGTGCCTTCCCTCGCGATGTCCGCGCCAGCGCAGCAAAACCGCGGAGGCCAGACACGCGAGCACATTCCAGCGTCGCGATGACAGGGCCGCACGGTCCGGTTCGCCGACCAGCCCCGGCGCCAACCGGTCGCGGCGTCCTCAGGTGTGAAGCTGCCGGGTCATGGCGTAGAGCGGCGGTGCGCCATCGAAGGGGACGGTTTCACCGATGATCCGATAACCCCACTGTTCATAGAGGGCGACGACCTTGCCGTGTGCGACGTGGACGAGCAGGGTGACGCGCTCTTCGGGCCGGTCGGAGATCAGGGCGTCGTGGATGCGGCGGGCGGTGCCGGTGCCGCGCCAGGGCTTGCGGACGTTGAGTTCGGAGAGGGCGAAGGTTCGGGTGCCGGTCTCGCGGGTGAATGCTTCGTCTGGTTGCGGGTCGACGTTTCGCCACCAGGTGGTGGCTGGGCTGAGCGGGGCGCCGTAGGCGAAGCCGACCGGTTCGATGCTGTCGTATCCGATGAGGCAGGCGAAGCCGATCCGAGCGGTCCAGTGGTCAAGGAACGGAGCGAACGCCTCGCGGGTGGCGAGCGGGTCGTCGAGTTCGGCGTACACCTCGTCGTGGATGTCGAGGAGGAGTTCGCGGTCCTGGCTGGTGTAGGGGCGCAGGTCGGGCACGAGGGTCACGGGTGTCCTCCGGCGTGCTGGGCTGCGGTCGCGGTCACGTGGTTCAGGCGCCTGCTGATGCGGCTGCTGGTGATGGTGGAGTCCTGGGCCCCGCTGGCGGTGGTGGCGGCCTGCTCGGCGTGGCCCTGGGCGAGCTGGAGCTCAGCGAGCAGCACCGTGTAGTAGGCCCGGTTGCGGGTGAAGCGGGGAGCGAGCAGGCCAAGGGTCTGGCTGGCGTGCTGCTCGGCTCGGGCGTACTGTCCTGCGCTCTGGTGGGCGATAGCGCCCAGGCCCGACAGTTCTGCAGGGGTGAGGAAGGCGAGCCAGCTCGCGGCGCCGGCGGGGTCGGCGCGGTCGTAGACGCGTTCGGCGGCGGCCAGTTGGCGGCCCATGCCCGTACGGTCGCCGGTCTGGGCGAGATAGTCGGCGAGCCGGGCGTGCAGGAGCGAGGTGATCAGCGGCTGCTCCCGCAGATGACGTTCGGCCAGGGCGGCGCGGTTGATGCGGGCGGCCTCGGCGGGGCGGCCGGCGTGGTCGGCCTGGGCGGCGAGATCGGACCAGGCGCGGGTGACGGAGACGGGATCACGGGCCAGAAGCGCGGCCTGGAGTGCGGTGTTGCGCAGATGTGCGGCTTGTTCGTGGTGGCCGCAGTCGTGAGCCGACCAGCCTGCGCACGCGGCGACGTCGGCCACGGCTCGGTGCAGTTCCCGCTCCACCCGCTCGCCGTACGCGCAGTGGTCCAGGGCGTGCTGCAGACGGGTCAGGTAGTCGGTGGCCACGTCGATCACAGCGCCGCCGCCCAAGCCGTTGAAATGGGCGTCCAGCCGGGTGATGGTGCGCTGGATGCGGGCGACGTCGCTCACGCCGAGGCGCCCTCGGCGGGGCAGCTGGTCGACGCCGAGGGCGGCCGCGAGCGAGGCGGCGATGAAGGAACGGCGCTGAACCGGCTCCACCCGCTCCTTCCGCGCGTTCGGCGCAGGCACGCTGCGCCGGGCTGCCTGCGGGAGCGCCGAGGAGGCGCCGCGCGGCACGAACCCCATCTGCTGCGGGGTCCGGCCGAAGATCTCCGTCAAGGGTCGCAGGTACGCCGGCCAGGGCCAGCGGACCTCGCCGGAGACCCAGCGACGTACGTGCCGGTCCGTGCACCGGCCCGACCTCCCGAACAGGTCGGCGGCGACTCGGTTCACCTCTTCAGCCAGGTCCTCGTGACTGAAGCCGTACTCGGCCAGCAGGCCCTCGAGCACCGTGTTCCGTTGCCGGACTGTTGTTGCAGCCATCGCCGGGCCCCCTACTGATTCGGCGTGCGGCGACGGTAGCCGCACCAAGCCCCGCCTGACAGGTAAAACCGTCCGGTGCCTTGATGAGTTACTGCCCCTTTGTGTCCTGAGCCCACCTATGTCTGCTGCGGTTGTCTGGAGTGCCCGACACAACCCCCTTACGCCGGAGGCTCGCGTGCCCCAAGAGGCCGGCCCTTGGTCCGCACTGTTCGAACCGGATGACGAAACCCGCGACTCGTGGAGTTCGGCCCCGCACTCCACCGTCCTGGTCGACAGCGGCCTGGAGTGGGACACGGCCCAGATCGACACCCGCACCATCCAGCGGACATACCAGGCGGTCCTGTGGGGATCGGGCCCCCTGACGGCCGAGAAACGCACGCAGCTCGGTGACCTCCTCCGAGGCCACATCCAGCTGCTCCTGCCCGAAGTCGCCGTGTACGAGCCCCGGATACGGGGCGAGTACCAGCGCACCACCGCGCACATCATGACCCGTACTCGCCGCCTGCTCGCGAAAGAGAACACGGACGTCTGGGATCTCGCGGTGCAGTGCCGGGCCCTGCTCACCGTCTACCTGCACCCCGGCCCTCTCGAGCCGGCGCGGGACACTGCCACAGAAAGCCGACCATGACCAGCACGGCAGCAGCGCAGCCCCGCAGAACCGGATACCCGGGCTACACCCTGAAAGGACGCCGCGCCCCGGAGACGGCGGAGGAAGGCCGCTGTCTGGCGCGCGTGGCGCTGGCCGCGTGGGGCCTCGCCGCCGAGGCGGAGACCGCCGCGCTGATCATGTCCGAACTCGTCGCGAACGCCGCCCGGCACGCCCGCGGCCACACGATCCGCATGACCGTCAACCGCCCGGCAGGCAACCAGGTGTACGTCGCCGTGATCGACAAAGATCCCCTCAAGGTCCCCACGATGCTTACCCCCGGCCCGGACGCCGTCCAAGGCCGCGGGCTCCTCCTGGTCGACGCCCTCTCCCACCAGTGGGGCTGGGCGTACATGGGCACCGGCACACGGCCATGGGGCAAGCGCGTGTGGGCGACGCTGGCGGTGACCCCGTGAGGCTCCACAAGTCGGTGACTGACCGGGGCCCGGTTACCGAGAACGTGCTCCTGGTGCTCGTCACCGCTTCGCTCGTTACCGCTCTGCTGCTCGCGGCCGCGAGCACATAGCCTGCACAGACTCGCCCGACGTTCTCCCCCGTGGGCGCGGGCGACCGAGCCCCCAGCTGGCGCCCCGGCTGGGGGCTCCGAGCC
>NZ_JBHWES010000025.1:0-119564 GCF_042734105.1 Streptomyces sp. NPDC059679
CCCGCCGTCCGGCTCCTGGCCGGGGGCGGCGGCCCGTCGCACGGCGGTCCGCGGGTCCGGGACCGCGCCGTGCGCGTCCTCGGGCGCGCCCGAGGCGGCGGCTGGGCTGGTGGCCTGCCGCTCATTGTGGGAGGTGGGGTGCTCCGTCACGCGTGGGTTTCCATCCGTCCGGGGCCATGCGCCCTGTTCCTCCGGGCGCACCGAGTGTCAGACACGTCGTCGGCAGTGCAGATAGAGCTGGATCTCGGGTGGTACGTCGATGCTGGCCGGGGCGTACGAGTGCGAGTCCTCCCCGGTGATCTCGAAGCCCGCGTCCTGCACGACCCGTCGCAGTTCTTCCCGCAGGTAACCGGATACCCGCACCGAGTTGCCCAGGAACGGGATCGCGAAGTCGTCCACGTCCGCCTCGACCATGGCCAGGGCCAGCAGGCCCCCGGGTCTCAGCAGCCCGCGCAGCGCCCGCAGCGCGTACGGGATCTCGGGGCGGGGCAGCATCAGCAGCGCGAAGAAGGCGACGACGGCGTCGAATTCGCCCAGTTCGCGCGATCCGCCCGGCCCGTAGCGGCCGCCGGAGCGCAGGTCGACGATGTCCACCTGCTGGAAGGTGGCGGTCGGGACGTTGCTCCGGGCCAGTTCGAGCATGCCCGGGGAGATGTCGATGCCGACCACCTCGTGTCCGGCGTCGGCGAGCTGACGGGCCGTGGGCAGGCCCGTGCCGCAGCCGACGTCGAGCACCCGGGAGCCGGGCGCGAGGGCGCCGGCCAGCCATCGGCCGGCCGCGAGCTGGCCGTCCTTGTGCGGGAACGCCTCGTCGTAGCGGTCGCCGATCGCGTCGAAGGCCTCCGCCTGCCCGCTGCGGTCCAGCGCCAGGCGGTCGAAGTCCTCGAACCCCTCGTAGTCGTCGGCGTACTCGTCGCAGTCGCCATTCGCGCGTTCAGTGCCGCCCGTGCCTTGTGGGCCTTCTGGGCTCTCCGTCACCGTCACCGGCCCCCCGTCTCCCGCCGCGCCGTGGACGTGCCGGCCTCCCTCACCGCTCACGCCTCCGCCCCCTCCTGTGGCCGCGTCAGATGTCACGCCTCATTCGTGAGTTGCGCCGCTGTCTGGTTTCCACGAGTTTTCACGAGTGCAGTCTTCCGGACGACGATCCTACGTTTGAAACACAGGGGCACAGCAAGAGGTTCAGGACCTCGAGTGCGCCGACGTGCGATACCGGCCGGTACGGTGCCAGTCGGCCGGCAGCGCGGGGACGGTCCACGCCGGGTCCGGACGCCAGTCCTCCCAGCCCTCCCGGAACGGCGCTCCCCAGGATTCGATGAGACCGACGGCGGCCCGGCCCGCGGCCCGTACGCGCTCGGCCTGCTCGGGGGTCATCAGGCCGACGCGCTGGGCCTGCGCGAACTCGTCCTCGTCCTTCCATTCCCAGCTGCGGTCCGGGTAGACCGCGATGTCCAGGAAGTGGTCCTCCGAGTCGATGCCGCCGCTCCAGCGCAGCCGCGGCTCCTCCAGGTTCACGTACCAGTTCTTGAACCGCCAGTCGTGCTCCCAGAACAGCCACACCGACCACGGCTCACCCGGCCGGGCGAGCTTGAGGACGCCGGTGCCCAGCCAGGTGGACAGCGCGGTGGTGCGCGGCTTGGTGTAACGGGTGGACAGTGGCTCGCGGTGGACCGAGGTGCCGTCGGTGAGCTGCGGTTTGACGCAGGCGGTGCCGGCTGCCAGCCAGACGGCCAGCAGCTCGGCGGTGTCCTGGACGACGGTCACGGGGCGACAGATGTGAATGCTCTCGGCGGCGTTGGCGCGGTAGCGCCACAGGATGTGGTCCCCCGGCGCCCATCGAGCGGTGTCCGCCGTCTCCGTCGTCTCCACGATGTCCGCTGTCATGAGCAGATCTTAGGTGGGCCGACCGCACCACGCCGTGACCGGTACCGCAACACCGCGTTACGGGTGGGTCATCCGCAACACGTCCAGCGCCTCGTCCAGCTGCTCCAGGGTCAGCAGCCCGCGCTCCACATACCCCGACTCCAGGACCACCTCGCGGATGGTCTTCCGCTCGGCCAGCGACTTCTTGGCGACCTTCGCGGCCTCCTCGTAGCCGATGTAGCGGTTGAGCGGGGTGACGACGGAGGGGGAGGACTCCGCGTACTCGCGGGCGCGCTCCACATTGGCGGTGATCCCGTCGACCGTACGGTCCGCCAGCAGCCGGGAGGCGGCGGCGAGCAGCCGGACGGACTCCAGCAGGTTCTTGGCGATGACCGGGAGCATCACATTGAGCTCGAAGTTCCCGGCCGCCCCGGCCCAGGCCACGGTCGCGTCGTTGCCGGTGACCTGGGCGGCGACCATCAGCACCGCCTCGGGGATCACCGGGTTGACCTTCCCCGGCATGATCGAGGAGCCCGGCTGGAGATCGGGCAGGGCGATCTCGGCGAGCCCGGTGCGCGGCCCGGAGGACATCCAGCGCAGATCGTTGGCGATCTTGGTGAGGGAGACCGCGAGGGTACGCAGCTGACCGGAGGTCTCCACCAGGCCGTCACGCGCGCCCTGCGCCTCGAAGTGGTTGCGGGCCTCGGTGAGCGGCAGCTCGGTGGCGCGCGCCAGCTCGGCGATGACGGCGGCGGAGAAGCCGGGCGGGGTGTTGATCCCGGTGCCCACGGCGGTGCCGCCCAGCGGCAGTTCCGCCAGCCGCGGCAGCGCGGCGCGCAGCCGCTCGACCCCGTAGCGGACCTGGGCGGCGTATCCGCCGAACTCCTGGCCCAGCGTCACCGGCGTCGCGTCCATCAGATGCGTACGGCCCGCCTTGACGACATCCGCGAACTGAGCCGCCTTGCGCTCCAGCGCCGCCGCGAGGTGGTCCAGCGCCGGGATCAGATCGGCGGTGACGGCCGCTGTGGCCGCGATGTGGATGGAGGAGGGGAAGACGTCATTGGACGACTGGCTGGCGTTGACGTGGTCGTTGGGGTGGACGTCACGGCCCAGGCGCTCGCTCGCGAGGGTGGCCAGCACCTCGTTCATGTTCATGTTGGAGGAGGTGCCCGAGCCGGTCTGGAAGACGTCGACGGGGAAGTGCTCGTCCCAGCGGCCCTCGGCGACCTGCGCCGCCGCGTCCGCGATCGCGTCCGCGACGTCGGCGTCGACCACGCCGAGCGACGCGTTGACCGTGGCGGCCGCCGCCTTGATCCGCGCCAGCGCCTCGATATGCGCGCGCTCCAGACGCTGCCCGCTGACGGGGAAGTTCTCCACCGCCCGCTGGGTCTGGGCGCGCCACTTGGCATGCTCCGGGACCCGCACCTCACCCATGGAATCGTGCTCGATGCGGTACTTCTCGTCGGACATGACCGTCCCACCTCCACTGACCACAGCGCCCGCCGAGCCCCGCCTGTTCCCGCCCTGGCCTCAGTGAATGCGTGAGCCAGGTCACCGTACGGCCTTGGGCTCCGGCGTACGGGGGGTGTCCACCTCGCCGGTGCGGCGCAGTTTCTGCCACGGCAGCAGGGCGCCGGTCGCCGCGGTGACACACGAGTGCAGCAGCACCAGATACATCAGCTGCCGGTAGGCGATCTGCTGCAGCGGCAGCGCCAGCAGCGGGCCGTACCGCTCGCCGTCCAGCCGGAAGGCGTACGCCGCGCCGAACAGCTGCGCCAGCATCAGCGCCGACCACGCCAGCAGCGCCTTCACCGGGTCGATGAAGACCGCCCCGTACAGCGTGAACAGGTCGATCAGCGGTGCGCACAGCGGCGCGACCACCTGGAAGAGGACCACCAGCGGCATCCCGACCCGGCCGAAGCGCCCCGAGGGGCCGTGGTCGACCAGCGAGCGGCGGTGCTTCCACAGCGCCTGCATGGTGCCGTAGCTCCAGCGGTAGCGCTGCCGCCACAGCTGGCCCACCGTGCCGGGCGCCTCGGTCCAGGCGCAGGCGCTGTCCTGGTAGACGACGCGCCAGCCGGCCCGGTGCAGGGCGATCGTGATGTCGGTGTCCTCGGCCAGGGTGTCGGCGCTCATACCGCCCACGTCCAGCAGGGCGCGGCGGCGGAAGGCGCCGATCGCGCCGGGGATGGTGGGCATGCAGCGCAGCAGGTCGTACATCCGCCGGTCGAGGTTGAAGCCCATCACGTACTCGATGTGCTGCCAGGCGCCGATCATACCGGCGCGGTTGCCGACCTTCGCGTTGCCCGCGACCGCGCCGACGCCCGGGTCGGCGAAGGGGCGGACCAGCTCGCATACGGTGCCGGGCTCGAAGACGGTGTCGCCGTCCATCATCACGATCAGGTCGAAGCGGGCCTCGGCGATACCGCGGTTGAGGGCCGCGGCCTTGCCCGAGTTCTCCTGGCGCAGCACCCGTACGTTCGGCAGGCCGAGGGCCTGGACGATATCGGCGGTGCCGTCGGTCGAACCGTCGTCCACGACCAGGATCTCGATCGGATGGGTGCTGGCGGCCAGCGAGTTCACCGTGTTGGCGATGCACTCCTTCTCGTTGTACGCGGGCACGATCACGCTCACCGGCTCGTCCACCGCTCGGCCCCAGGTGAAGCGCCGCAGGTCGCGGGCGCGCCGGTGCCACCAGGCCAGCACCACCATCATCAGCAGCCGGGCGAGCACCGCCAGGCCCACCACGGCCAGCAGCCAGGCCAGCCCCGGCATGGCGAACTGGGTGACCGCCGCCGCCCAGATCAGGGCCCGGCCCTGCCAGACGCGCGCCCCGTCGGCCGGGTGGACGGCGGCCTCGGCGCCGAGCGCCCCGGTGACCGTGGCGAAGGTGTAGCCCTTCGCCTTCATCCGCTCGATGTACGTCCCCAGCGCCCGGACGGTCCGCGAGCGGTCGCCGCCCGCGTCGTGGAAGAGCACGGCGGCGCCCTTCCCGGCCTTCGGGGTGGCGTTGCGGACGATCCGCTCGACGGTCGGGCGCTGCCAGTCCCGGCTGTCGACGTCGATGAACGCGCTGATGTAGCCCCGGTCGCCCAGATACCGCTGGACCGGCCAGGTCCGGTCGTCGAGCGCGCCGAGGGTGGAGGCGTACGGGGCGCGGAAGAGCGAGCTGTTGATGCCGGCCGCACCGGCCAGGGCCAGCTGGGACTGGGCCAGCTCGCGGTCCACCCGGTCGCGGTCCTGGTAGGCGAGGTCGGCGTGGGTGAAGGTGTGCACGCCGATCTCATGGCCGTCGGCCCGGAGCCGGCGCACCAGGGAGGGGTTGCGGACCACCATCTGGCCGAGCACGAAGAAGGTGCCCGGCACGTCGTGTCGGCGCAGCACCTTCAGGACCTCCGGCGTCCAGCGGGGGTCCGGGCCGTCGTCGAAGGTCAGCGCGATGGTCCGGGCCGGGATGCGGTGGCCGGTGGGCCTGCCGTGGTCGTCGAAGGTGAGCACCGGGCCGCCGGTGCGGACCCGGTGGGGGACGTCGTGGGCGTGGTACGAGCGGTGCACCCGGGCGTCGTTGCCGATCTCGGCGTGCAGATAGCCGTCCAGCAGCATCCCGCAGACCACCGCGACCAGCGTGGCCATGCCGAGCACGATGCGCAGCCGGGGGACGGCGTGCCGCCCGGCGGCGGCCATCCGGGACACCGTGTGCCGGGAGACCCGTCGCGGGCGCGGCAGCCTTGGCTGCCTGCCGCCGCTCATCGCGCCCCGGCCTCCGTCCGGCGGTCGGCGTGCCGGTCGGCTCCGGCCCTGGCTGAAGGCTCTGAAGGCTTATGGGTCGAGGGGTGGCCGCGCCGGGTGTCCTTCGCGTCCCGGCCGGCCCGGTCGGCGACGGCGCCGGGGGCCAGGGTGTCGGGGGCGACGGCGGTGCCGCCCGAGAAGCCCGTTCCCAGGAGGGCCGTGTATCCGATGACCGCTGCCCCCGCGACCACGCCCGCGTGCCGCAGCAGGCGGGCGCGGCGCCCGGAGAGGTCCACGAACACGGGCCCCGCGTCTGACTGAGGGTCCATAAGCCAGAGGCTAATGCAGCAAATAGGACTTTCCGCATATAGGTAAAGAGAACGGTGTGTCATAGCTCATGACGGTTCGTTCGGTGTGCGAGCTTTGAAGAGCGGCCGAAGCGCCGCCGCTGAGCTGAAGGGGCGCGCCCGGTTGCCGTACCGGAAGGAGAGCACATCGCGTGAGGGCCATCTCCACCCCGCGCCTGGGCGGCCGCACCATGCTCGCCGCGGCGGTCTGCGCCGCCGTCGCCGTCTGGGCCGGAGGCGAGGGCACGCCCCCGCGGCTCGCGCCCCCGACCGCGCACCCGCCCACCCACTCACCCGCGCCCCCATCCGCGCACCCGCCCGTGCCCCAGGCAGTCCGCCCTGACGTCCCGTTGGCGCCGTACGTCAGCGCCTGGGCGGCCGGGTACGACATGGCCGAGGCCGCCGCGCGCGGCGTCAAGGAGTTCACTCTGGGGTTCGTCATCGCGGGCGGAGGCTGTGTCCCCGTCTGGGACGGCGGGATCCCGCTGGCCGACCGGGCGCTGATGGCCCGGATCGCCGCCGTGCGCCGGGCCGGAAGCGACGTACGGGTCTCCTTCGGCGGCGCGGCCGGGCGGGAACTGGCCACCGTCTGCGCCGACGTACCCGAACTCGCCACCGCCTACGCCGCGGTGATCGACCGTTACGGCTTCACCAAGGCCGACTTCGACATCGAGGGCGCCACCCTCGCCGACCCCGTCTCCGCCACCCGCCGGGCGCAGGCCATCGCACTCCTCCAGCGTGCCCGCCCCGGCCTGGAGGTCTCCTTCACCCTGCCCGCCATGCCCTACGGCCTGACCGACGACAGCAGCGCCCTGCTCGCCAACGCCCGGGCCCAGGGCGTCGATGTCTCGGGCGTGAACATCATGGCCATGAACTACGGCGGCGAGCACACCGGCGATATGGGCCGGTACGCCGTCCAGGCCGCCATCAACGCCCACGGCCGGATCCGCGGCGTCCTCGGCCTCTCCGAGGCCGCGGCCTGGAAGACCCTCACCGTGACCCCGATGATCGGGGTCAACGACGTCTCCGGAGAGGTCTTCACGCTCGAGGACGCCGCCGGGCTCGCCCGGTTCGCCGCGGCCAAGGGGATCGGCCGGCTGTCCATGTGGTCCGCGGAGCGCGACCGCCCGTGCCCCGCGGGCGAGGGCGCCCCCGGGCCGGACCCCGCCTGCAGCGGCGTGGTCCAGCGCCCGGGGGCGTTCGAGGCGGTGCTGACCGGCTGAGCGGGCCGGCCGAGCCGAGGTGGCCCCGCCCATCTTCGGCCGTACGCCCCGGTCGGTCCAGCGCACCGACTGGCGCTTTGGACCCGGAGGGGTCCGAGACGAAAGCCGCGCCCGCGTGAACCGAATGCCGCGAGACGGCGCACAGGCGCCTTCCGCTGATGCCGAAGAGGCGGCGCGGCCGTGGTCTGCGGTCGCGACCAGGGTCAGCTCCCCGGGCGGACCGGGATGGTGGTGACGAACGGCTGGGACGGGCCCGGGTCGGTGAAGAAGTCGTTCCCCTTGTCGTCGACCACGACGAACGCCGGGAAGTCCTCGACCTCGATCTTCCAGACCGCCTCCATGCCGAGCTCCGCGTACTCCAGCACCTCCACCTTCTTGATGCAGTCCTGGGCCAGCCGCGCCGCCGGGCCGCCGATCGAGCCGAGGTAGAAGCCGCCGTGCGCCTGGCAGGCGTCGGTGACCTGCTGGGACCGGTTCCCCTTGGCCAGCATGACGTACGAGCCGCCGGCCGCCTGGAACTGCTCCACATACGCGTCCATACGGCCCGCAGTCGTCGGCCCGAAGGACCCGGAGGCGTAGCCCTCGGGGGTCTTGGCCGGGCCCGCGTAGTAGACGGCGTGGTCGCGCAGGTACTGCGGCATCTCCTCGCCCGCGTCCAGCCGCTCCTTGATCTTCGCGTGCGCGATGTCGCGGGCGACGACCAGCGGGCCGGTGAGCGAAAGCCGGGTCTTGACCGGGTACTTGGTCAGCTCCGCCCGGATCTCGTCCATCGGCCGGTTGAGGTCGATGCGGACCACGTCGTCGTCCGACAGGTGCTCATCGGTGGTCTCCGGCAGGTACCTGGCCGGGTCGGTCTCCAGCTGCTCCAGGAAGACACCCTCGGGGGTGATCTTCGCCAGCGCCTGGCGGTCGGCGGAGCAGGAGACCGCGATGGCCACCGGGCAGGACGCGCCGTGCCGGGGCAGCCGGACCACCCGTACGTCATGGCAGAAGTACTTGCCGCCGAACTGCGCGCCGATCCCGATCCGCTGCGTCAGCTCGAAGACCTTCTCCTCCAGCTCCTTGTCGCGGAAGCCGTGACCGGTGGGGGAGCCCTCGGTGGGCAGCTCGTCCAGGTAGTGCGCCGAGGCGTACTTCGCGGTCTTGAGCGCGTACTCCGCGCTGGTGCCGCCGACCACGATCGCCAGGTGGTACGGCGGGCAGGCCGCGGTGCCCAGCGAGCGGATCTTCTCCTCCAGGAACTTCATCATCGAGCCCTCGTTGAGGACCGCCTTCGTCTCCTGGTACAGGAAGGACTTGTTGGCCGAGCCGCCGCCCTTGGCCATGAAGAGGAACTTGTACGCGCCGCCGTCGGTCGCGTACAGCTCGATCTGGGCCGGCAGGTTGGAGCCGGTGTTCTTCTCCTCCCACATGGTCAGCGGGGCCATCTGGGAGTAGCGCAGATTGAGCTTGGTGTACGCGTCGTACACGCCGCGCGACAGGGCCTCCTCGTCGCCGCCCTCGGTCAGCACGTTCTGCCCGCGCTTGCCCATCACGATGGCCGTGCCGGTGTCCTGGCACATCGGGAGCACGCCCGCGGCCGCGATGTTGGCGTTCTTCAGCAGGTCCAGCGCGACGAAGCGGTCGTTGGGGCTGGCCTCGGGGTCGTCCAGGATGCGGCGCAGCTGGGCGAGGTGCGCCGGGCGCAGATAGTGCGAGATGTCGTGCATCGCCTCGGCCGCGAGCTTGCGCAGCGCCTCCGGCTCGACCTTGAGGAACGTACGCCCGCCGGCCTCGAAGGTGCTCACGCCCTCGGAGGTCACCAGGCGGTACGGCGTGGTGTCCTCGCCCAGGGGCAGCAGGTCCGAATAGGCAAACTCTGGCATGGCGTGGCCATTCCTCACTCGACGGGGCTACGGCTGACTTCGTCGACAGCGCACACCAGCGTAGAACGGGGCGGGACGGCGGGACCTGTGAGGTCGGGCATACGAAGCCTTCGGCCGGCCGCGCCGGACTCCGTCCGTCGAGTCGGTCCGCCCCCTAGTCGCGATGTAGCCCCTTTGGATGGCTGTCCTCGCACTGCTCGGCCCTGGGGGGCCTCCCAGGCTTCGGCCGGCCGCGCCGGACTCCGTCCGTCGAGTCGGTCCGCCCCCTAGTCGCGATGTATCGCGACTGGGTACTCTGGCCCGGTGACTGAGCAGCAGCCGGTGCCTTTGACGAAAACCGCCGCGCCCACGAAAACCGCCCCCGCGCCCAAACCCGTGTCCGCCGGGGAGCTGCGCGCCTCGGACGCGGATCGCGACCGGATCGCGGACATCCTGCGCGAGGCCCTGGCCGAGGGCAGGCTCGACCCCGAGGAGCACGCCGAGCGGATCGACGCGGTCTACCGGGCCAAGACCGTGGGCGAGCTGGACCCCCTGGTCCGCGATCTGCCCGCGGCCGGGGCGGCCGGCCGCGCCGCCGCCCCGGCGCCGGGCGATTTGGGGCCCTGGGGGCCCCGCGCCCTCCCCGCCTCCGACAACCTGATGGCGGTCTTCGGTGGCGCGGCGCGCAAGGGCCGCTGGCGGGTCAGGCGCACCACCAATGCCTTCGCGTTGTTCGGCGGCGTCGAAATCGACCTGACCGAGGCGTTGTTCGAGCATCGGGAGATCGTCATCAACGTCTGCGCCATCTTCGGCGGAGTCGAGATCAAGGTCCCGGAAAACGTCACGGTCAGCGGCGACGGCGGGGGTATTTTCGGTGGATTCGACATCAAGACGTTCGAGTCGCCGGATCCGGACGCCCCGGCCATCGTGGTGCGGGGATTCACCCTCTTTGGCGGTGCCGAGGTCAAGCGCAAGCGCGGAAAACGCCTGAAGAACCTACGTTCATATTGAATTCCCGGGCGGGGCAACGGTGTGCATAAGCACGCGCACAGCGGGTAAGGCTTGGTGCATCGTCTCTCGTACGGCTGATGGGGGTGCTAACGGGCCGTACGGGCCAGGCGGGCAAGGGTGACCACCGGAGCCGTCGTCAGGAGTAGACCGTGCTGCAACCGCATCAGCCCCTGCTGGACGCCGCCGTGCCCCCGCAGCGCATCCCCGCTCGGGATCAGGCAGGCCCCTGGCACTCGGAGGCGGTGTGCCGCCGGGACGAGGCCGGGCTGTTCTTCGCTCCCTCGAAGGAGCCCACGGCTGCGCGGCTGTCCCGGGAGGAGGCCGCCAAACGCGTCTGCGCGCGCTGCCCGGTCATGGTCGAGTGCCGCGAGCACGCCCTGCTGCAGCCGGAGCCGTACGGGGTGTGGGGCGGGCTGACCGCGGCCGAGCGCCGCGTCGTACTGGCCCGCCGGCGGCGGCGCGAGGCGGAGCTGCAGCGCGCCGTACGGGTGGCGGCGGCCGGCTGACTCCTGGCTGACCTCCGGCGGGGAACCTCCCGGCGGTAGCTGGGGGAGAACCGAGCAAAATCAGGCGGCCGGGCCCCGCCGGGGAGGAGGGGCCCGCCCGTAACCGCGGCGCGTACTGGCGGCTAGCGCGCGCGGTCGAAGTCGACCGAGGCGTAGGCGCGCAGCTTGGACAGCCGGTGGACCGAGTCGATCTGCCGGATGGTCCCGGACTTGGAGCGCATCACCAGCGACTGGGTGGTCGCGGTCTCCGCGCGGTACCGCACCCCGCGCAGCAGATCGCCGTCGGTGATGCCGGTGGCCACGAAGAACACGTTGTCGCCGCTGACCAGGTCGTCCGTCTCCAGCACCTGGTCGAGGTCATGGCCCGCGTCGATCGCGCGCTGCCGCTCCTCGTCGTCCTTGGGCCACAGCTGGGCCTGGATCGTGCCGCCCAGACACTTGATCGCGCAGGCCGCGATGATGCCCTCCGGCGTACCGCCGATGCCCAGCAGCAGGTCCGCGCCGGCGCCCTCGCGCGCGGCCATGATCGCGCCGGCCACGTCGCCGTCGGAGATGAACTTGATCCGGGCGCCCGCCTCCCGGATCTCCTTGACGATGTTCTCGTGCCGGGGCCGGTCGAGCACGACCACCGTGACGTCCTCGGGGCTGGACTTCTTCGCCTTCGCGATCCGGCGGATATTGACGCCGGGCGGCGCGGTGATGTCGACGTACTCGGCGGCCTCGGGGCCGGTGGCCAGCTTGTTCATATAGAAGACCGCGGACGGGTCGAACATGGTGCCGCGATCGGCGACGGCCAGGACGGATACCGCGTTCGCCATGCCCTTGGCGGTGAGTGTGGTGCCGTCCACCGGGTCCACGGCCACGTCGCACTCCGGGCCGGTCCCGTCGCCCACGCGCTCTCCGTTGAAGAGCATGGGCGCCTCGTCCTTCTCGCCTTCGCCGATCACCACGACACCGTTCATGGACACGGTGTGGACGAGGGAGCGCATGGCCTTCACGGCGGCGCCGTCGGCGCCGTTCTTGTCGCCGCGTCCCACCCAGCGACCGGAGGCCATGGCACCGGCCTCGGTGACCCGGACGAGTTCCAGGGCGAGGTTGCGGTCGGGGGCCTCGGGGCTGACTTCCAGCTGGGACGGCAGATGATGCTCGGTCATCGGATCGCACCTTTCTGTACGGCGACGGCCGGATGTGAGGGTGATTCGTGCATTGTGCGGGAGCTGGGGACAGCCCCCCGAAAAGCACAGTATCCGCTGATTAGGAATGTGAGCAGAGGGCCCCACGCATGAGCGCGACTGCCATGAGGGACGATAGGGGGCGTGGCAGGTATGCGAGGCAAAGAGACGGTGCGGGACATGGTGCTGTCGGTGGCGGCAATAGGCGCCGTCGCAGCGGGCATCTACGTCTTCGCCATTCCGCACGACGACAGCAAGAATCCGCTGAAGACGGTCGACTACAGGGTAGAGCTGATCACCGCCCGGCGCGCGGCGCCGTATCCGGTGGCAGCGCCGGAGCCCGGCAGCCTGCCCAAGGGCTGGCGCGCGACCTCGGTGACGTACGGGCCCGTGCAGTCGTCGCAGGCGGAGGGCACGGCGTGGCACCTCGGCTTCCTCACCCCGAAGGAGGACTACGTCGCGGTCGAGCAGAGCGATGCCAAGGCGGGGCCGTACATCGCCGATGTCACCCAGCAGGCGAAGAAGACGGACAAGAAGCAGCGGATCGACGGCAAGGAGTGGATCCGCTACGAGGGCGACAAGTACGACGCGCTGGTGAGCGCGGAGCCGGGCGTGACCACGGTGGTCACCGGCACGGCGTCGTTCGGACAGCTGACGGAAATGGCCGCCGCGCTCAACACGGGGAAGGGCTGAGCGCAGCGGCCAACCGCCCCGTTGGGGGAGCGGGGCGGGTCGGGGGTCTCAGGCAGGGGCCTGAGACAGGGGCCTCAGACGGCGGTCACGACCTGGTCGTAGGCCAGCCGCGGGCCGCGCGGGAACGAGGCGTCCTCGCCGGGCTTGCCGATGTTGACGATGATCAGCGGGGTGTGGTCGTCGTCCAGGAACTCCTTCTGCACACCGGCCGCGTCGAAGCCCGTCATCGGGCCGGCGGCCAGACCGGCGGCGCGGATGCCCAGGATGAAGTAGCCGGCCTGGAGCGAGGCGTTCAGCGCCGCGGCCTGCTCGCGGGCGGCGCGCTCGCTGAAGAACACGTCCTTGGCCTGCGGGAAGTGGGGGAAGAGGGCGGGCAGCTCCTCGTGGAACTCATTGTCCGCGGCGAGGATCGCGACCAGCGGGGCGGTGGCGGTCTTGGCCTGGTTGCCCTCGGCCATGTGCGGGACCAGGCGCTCGCGGGCCTCGGCCGAGCGGACCAGCACGACCCGCAGGGGCGACTGGTTGAAGGCGGTGGGGGCGTACTTGATCAGGTCGTAGATCGCCTGCACCTGCCCTTCGGTCACCGGCTCGTCGGTAAAGGTGTTGGCGGTGTGGGCCTCGCGGAAGAGGAGGTCCTGGGCGGCGGGGTCGAGGGCCAGAGACATGAGCGTGAACAACCTTCTGCTTGCTGTGGGGGTGTGCTTACGGAGCCCCACCATACGCGGATTAGGTTAATGTTCAACTAAATGGCGAGCAGGGTGCTCCGAATCACAGCACCCAGGCCCGCCGACAGCCGAGCGCCGCCCGCAGACCGCCGCCTGCCGCCCGCCGGACCGCGTCAGCTCCCGCCGTTCCCCCCGCCCCCCTCGTCGCCGTCCGCCCCGCCGTCGTCCCCCTCCGCCGTCTCGGCCAGCGCCGCGTCCAGCCGCGCCCGGGCGCCCTCCAGCCAGCGGCGGCAGACCTTGGCCAGCTCCTCGCCGCGCTCCCAGAGGGCAAGGGACTCCTCGAGGGTCGTCCCGCCCGCCTCCAGGCGGCGCACCACCTCGACCAGCTCGTCGCGGGCCTGCTCATAGCCGAGCGTGGACGCCTCGGCCGGGTCCCCGGCCGACTGGGCGGCCTTCGCCTTCCCCGCCTTCTCTTCGGTCTTTGCCATGTCGCACAGCCTATTCAGAGGGGCTGACAACGGCGCGGACCGTGAACTCGCCCTCGGCGACCCGCGCCCTGAGCTCTTCGTCCGCGCTCACCTCGGCCGCCGCCCGGACCACCGCCCCGTCCGCGCGCTGCAGCACCGCATAGCCCCGCCGCAGCGTCGCGGCGGGGGACAGGGCCACCACCCGGGCGTGGGTGTGCGTCAGCTCCGAGTCCGCCCGGTCCAGCAGATGGCCGAGGCAGCGCCGGCCGCGGTCCAGCAGCCCCGCGATCTGCTCGGCCCGCTCGTCCACCATCCGGTGCGGCTGCCGCATACAGGGCCGGGCCAGCGCCGCCGCGAGCCCCCGCTCCTCCCGGTCCAGCAAGCCGCGCGCGCTGCGCAGCGCGCGCTCGCGCAGCTGCTGGATCCGCATCAGCTCCTCGCCCACGTCCGGGACGACCTTCTTGGCGGCGTCGGTGGGCGTGGAGGCGCGCAGGTCGGCGACGAGGTCCAGCAGCGGCGAGTCCGGTTCGTGCCCGATCGCCGAGACGACCGGGGTGGCGCAGTCGGCCACGGCCCGTACCAGCTGCTCGTCGGAGAAGGGCAGCAGATCCTCCACGCTGCCGCCGCCGCGCGCCACGATGATCAGGTCCACCTCCGGCAGCGCGTCCAGCTCCTGGACCGCCTCGATCACCTGCGGCACGGCATGGACGCCCTGCACGGCGACATTGCGCACCTCGAAGCGGACCGCAGGCCAGCGCAGCCGCGCGTTCTCCAACACGTCGCGCTCGGCCGCCGAGGCGCGCCCGCAGACCAGCCCTATCAGCTGCGGCAGGAACGGCAGCGGCTTCTTCCGGTCGGCCGCGAACAGCCCCTCCGCCGCCAGCGACTTCTTCAGCAGCTCCAGCCGGGCCAGCAGCTCCCCGACCCCGACCGGCCGGATCTCGGCGGCCCGCAGGGACAGCTGGCCACGCGGCGCGTACCACTCCGGTTTGGCGTGGACCACCACCCGGGCGCCCTCGGTGACCGTGTCCGCGACCTTGTCGAAGACGGCGCGGAAGCAGGTGACGGTGAGCGAGATGTCGTACGAGGGGTCGCGCAGGGTCAGGAACACCACCCCGGCGCCGGGGCGCCGGGACAGCTGGGTGATCTGCCCCTCCACCCATACCGCCCCGAGCCGGTCGATCCACCCGCCGATCAGCCGGGACACCTCGCCGACCGGAATCGGCGTCTCCGCGGACGTGTTGACAGCCATGTCCGCGAGCGTATCGGCCGCCACTGACAAAGACCCGGGGCCATGGCCCCTACCATGGGGAACATGACCGCAACGACAGCCCGCCGGGTCCTGCTCGCGGCCCCCCGCGGCTACTGCGCAGGCGTGGACCGTGCCGTAATCGCCGTCGAGAAGGCCCTTGAGCAGTACGGGGCGCCGATCTACGTGCGCAAGGAGATCGTCCACAACAAATACGTCGTGCAGACCCTCGAGAAGAAGGGCGCGATCTTCGTCGACGAGACGGAGGAGGTGCCCGAGGGATCCATCGTGATCTTCTCGGCCCACGGCGTCGCACCCGTCGTCCACGAGGAGGCCAGGCAGCGCCGGCTCGCCACCATCGACGCGACCTGCCCGCTGGTCACCAAGGTCCACAAGGAAGCCGTCCGGTTCGCCAAGGAGGACTACGACATCCTCCTGATCGGTCACGAGGGCCACGAAGAGGTCATCGGTACCAGCGGCGAGGCACCGGACCACATCACCCTCGTCGACGGCCCGCAGGACGTGGAGAACGTCGAGGTCCGCGACGAGTCCAAGGTCGTCTGGCTGTCCCAGACCACCCTCTCCGTCGACGAGACGATGGAGACCGTGGACGCGCTCAAGGAGCGGTTCCCGGCGCTGATCAGCCCGCCGAGCGACGACATCTGCTACGCCACGCAGAACCGCCAGACCGCGATCAAGCAGGTGGCCGCCGAGGCCGACCTCGTCATCGTCGTCGGCTCCAAGAACTCCTCCAACTCGGTACGGCTGGTCGAGGTCGCCCTCGGCGCCGGCGCCAAGGCCGGGCATCTGGTCGACTTCGCCAGCGAGATCGACGAGTCCTGGCTGGAGGGCGTCACGACGGTCGGCGTGACCTCGGGCGCCTCGGTGCCGGACGTGCTGGTCGAGGGCGTGCTGGAGTGGCTGGCCGAGCGCGGCTTCGGGGATGTGGAGGTCGTCCAGCCGATGCAGGAGAGCCTGACCTTCTCGCTGCCCAAGGAGCTGCGCCGCGACCTGAGGGCCGAGGCGGCGGCCACGGCGGCGGAGGCCGCTCCTGCCGAAACCCTCTAGCCTTCTGATCATGGAACCGACGCACACCGCACCGCAGCAACAGGCGCCGCAGCAGGCGCAGTCGCAGTCGCAGTCGCAGCCCGAGGCCGCCGTCCGTCCCGGCGACGCCGTCAGCGTCCTGGGTGTGGACATCGGCGGCTCGGGCATCAAGGGCGCGCCGGTGGACCTGGCGCGCGGGGACCTGGCCGTGGAGCGCTTCAAGGTCCTCACCCCGCAGCCGTCCACGCCCGAAGCGGTGGCGGAGAGCGTCAGGGAAGTCGTCGACTCCTTCGGCTGGTCCGGGCGGCCGGTCGGGGTGACCTTCCCGGGCGTGGTGACCAGCGGTACGACGCGCACCGCCGCCAACGTCGACAAGAGCTGGATCGACGTCGACACGGCGGCGCTGCTCGGCGAGCGCCTGGGATCGCCGGTCACGGTGGTCAACGACGCGGACGCGGCCGGTATCGCGGAGATGACCTTCGGCGCCGGGCGCGGCCGTACGGGCACGGTCATCCTGCTCACCTTCGGAACCGGCATCGGCAGCGCCGTCTTCATCGACGGGCGCCTGGTGCCCAACACCGAACTGGGCCATCTGGAGCTGGCCGGTCACGAGGCGGAGAAGCGGGCCTCGACCAAGGCGAAGGACGACCACAACCTGAGCTGGCACAGCTGGGCGCACCGGGTGCAGAAGTACCTCGAGCACGTGGAGATGCTGTTCTCGCCCGAGCTGTTCGTGATCGGCGGCGGGGTGAGCCGCAAGGCGTCGAAATTCCTGCCGCTGATCGAGGGGATCAAGGCCGAGATCGTGCCTGCGCAGCTGTTGAATAACGCGGGGATCGTGGGGGCCGCGATGGCTGCCCGGACCGCGATGGCTGCCCAGGTCGAGACGGCTGATCGGGCCGCGACGGCTGATCGGTCCGCGACCCGCGACTCTGCTGCTGCTCCCACTGCTGGCGCTGGTTCCGCCGACTGACCAGGGCGCCCTTGCGCGCCAGCACGATCAGCGAGGTCAGCAGCGTCCCGGCATAGAGCCAGCCGGCGGTCAGCGACAGCGAGGTGAACACGCCCATCGTCTGCCCGGCCAGGCCCGCCGTCCCTTCGTTGATCGGCAGCAGCCCGAACGCGAACGCGATCGGCACCCCGACCGGCCCCGCGGCCAGGTCCACGGGCCGCACCCACAGCCCGCAGGCCGCGCTCACCAGCAGGAAGATCACGCCGTACGAGGTGGTGGAGCCGGAGAACAGCAGCGCGTCCAGGCAGCCGAAGGCCAGCATGGCGACGGTGGCCAGCAACCCCGCCCCGAAGCCGGTGAGGCGCGGGGTGGGATAGCGCAGCCCGGCCACCGCCCGCCGCACGGCCGGTCCCACAGCGCCCGCCGCGGTCGCGGGCGGGGGCGCCGGCCGCCGCGCCGCCTCGCTTCTCTCCTTGTCCCGACTCTCGCGGTTCTCCCGGTTCTCCCGGTCGTCCCGGCTGTCCCGAGTCTGCTGGCTGCCTCGGCGCACGTCTCTGTCGTCCGCCGCCTGGCGGGGCGACGGGGCGTATGAACGTCGCGGGGGACGGGTGCTGTATGGCTCCACCCGACCAACGTAGGTCGAGGGACGGCGAGAATCCGGCGTTGGACACGCCCTTCGCAGGACCTTGGCAGTGTGTTCGACCGATTGTCAGTCCGGCCGGGTGACACGGAGCGGCCCCGTAGACTGGTGCATCGGCCCCGCAGCGGGCCTCGTCCCTGTCGTCACATTCTCGCTATGGGAAGTTACGGGAAGTCGCCAACGTGTCGCTCACGATCGGAATCGTCGGTCTGCCGAATGTCGGCAAGTCGACCCTGTTCAACGCCCTGACCAAGAACGACGTACTGGCGGCCAACTACCCGTTCGCCACCATCGAGCCCAACGTCGGCGTGGTCGGCGTCCCCGACCCCCGCCTCAACACCCTCGCCGGGATCTTCGGCTCGGCCCGTAAGCTCCCCGCCACGGTCGACTTCGTCGATATCGCCGGCATCGTCAAGGGCGCTTCCGAGGGCGAGGGCCTGGGCAACAAGTTCCTGGCGAACATCCGTGAGTCCGATGCGATCTGCCAGGTCATCCGTGCCTTCAAGGACGAGAACGTCGTCCATGTCGACGGCAAGGTCTCGCCCAAGGACGACATCGAGACGATCAACACCGAGCTGATCCTCGCCGACCTCCAGACCATCGAGAAGGTGCTGCCGCGCCTGGTCAAGGAGTCGCGGATCCAGAAGGACAAGCAGGTCCAGGTCAAGGCCGTCGAGGAGGCCAAGGCCATCCTCGACGAGGGCCGCACCCTTTTCTCCGCCGGCATCGTCCAGGGCACCGAGCGCGCCGCCGTCCTCCATGATCTGCACCTGCTCACCACCAAGCCCTTCCTCTACGTCTTCAACGTCGACGAGGACGAGCTCACCGACGACGCCTTCAAGGACGAGCAGCGCGCCCTCGTCGCCCCCGCCGAGGCGATCTTCCTCAACGCCAAGCTGGAAGCCGACCTGACCGAACTCGACGATGAGGAAGCCCTCGAACTCCTCCAGTCCGTCGGCCAGGACGAACCCGGCCTCGCCACCCTCGCCCGCGTCGGCTTCGACACCCTCGGCCTGCAGACCTATCTCACGGCCGGCCCCAAGGAGTCCCGCGCCTGGACCATCAAGAAGGGCGCGACCGCCCCGGAGGCGGCCGGTGTGATCCACACCGACTTCCAGAAGGGCTTCATCAAGGCCGAGGTCATCTCCTTCGAAGACCTGGTCGCCACGGGCTCGGTCGCCGAGGCCCGCGCGGCGGGGAAGGCGCGGATGGAGGGCAAGGACTATGTGATGCGGGACGGGGATGTGGTGGAGTTCCGCTTCAACGTGTGAGCAGGTGGCATAACACCGGGCCGCTGACCTGGAAAATCTGCGGATCGGAGGGGTCCGGGCTCTCAGGAGGCCGGACCCTTCGTCGATCCCGTGCCGGCTGTTCGCGGCGGCGGCGCCGCGCCGATCGGGTCAGGCCGGCTCGATGGACAGGCGGTGGTGGAAGGCGTTCGTGGGATCGTACTGCGCCTTCACCCGCTGCAGACGCCGGTAGTTGTCCTTGTAGTAGAGGTAATGCCACGGCGTGTCCGAGGTGTTCCAGGCCGGGTCCCGCAGGTCGGCGTCGGGGTAGTTGATGTACGCCCCGTCGTTGATCTCATTCGGGACGGGGACACCGCCCGTGTCGGCGTACACAGCCCGGTAGAAGTTCCTGACGCCCGCCTCGTAAGCGTCGGCGTCCGAGGGGCTGGGCCAGACATTTACGTACCCGATCTTGATGCGGGTTCCCCGGTGGGCGTACGCGGTGGCATCCGGGGCGACGTCTCGCACCTTGCCGCCGTACGTCGACAGGGTCATCACGCCCGATATGCGGCCCGGGTCGGTCTCGGTCAGGTGCGAGAAGGCCGCCTCGATCTGGGGGCGGCTGAGTGTCTTCTTCGCGTAGGCCGACTTCATCTTCGTATAGCGGCGGGCCACGCCGCCCCCGGGGCCGATCAGCGCGGCCTCGAGCCAGGGCACTTCCTTTCTCAGCTGGGTGATCGAGTAGGCCGCGGTGCCCGCGCTGATCGCGTCGAGGTGCCGGCGCATCAGCCGCTCGGCGTTCGACTCCGCGGAGACCTGGCCCAGGATGTACGGGCCGCTCAGTTGGGCCGGCACCAAGAGGAGGTCGGAGTGGAGCGCGGCGGCGGGCGAGCCTGCGTCGCTGTTGGCCTCGGCCCAGGCGCCGTGGTTCTCCATCAGCCGGGTGAACGCCGCTTTGTCGAGGTCTTCCCAGCGCCACGCCGCGCTGAACGTCAGCACATGCCGCGGCGGGTTCGGCAGCAGCCGTGCCGGGTCCGAGCCGTCGGCGTCGGGGGAGCGGAACCAGTAGCGGGTCACCACCCCGAAGTTGCCGCCGCCGCCTCCGGTGTGCGCCCACCACAGGTCCCGGTGCGGGTCGCCGTCCTCGCGGGTGGCCACGACCGTGCGCACCCGCCCGCCGCCGTCCACGGTGACGACCTCGACCCCGTACAGATGGTCGACGGTGAGCCCGTGCAGTCTGCTCAGCGTGCCGAAGCCGCCGCCCTGCACATGGCCGCCCGCGCCCACCGAGGGGCACCAGCCGCCGGGGATGGTCACGCCCCAGCCCAGGTACAGCCTGCGGTACACCTCCCCGAGTGTGGCGCCCGCCTCGACCGCGAAGGCGGCGCGCTCCGGGTCGAAGTAGACAGCCGTCATTCCGGACATGTCGATGATCATCCGGATCTCGGGATTGTCGACGAAGTCCTCGAAGCAGTGTCCGCCGCTGCGCACCGCGACGCGCAGACCACCGCGTACCGCGTCCCGCACCGCCTCCTCCACGTGCTCGGTGCTGCCCACGATGCGCACCTGATCGGGCGATCCGGTGTAGCGCGCGTTGGCGCCGCGACGCACCAGCTCGTAGTAGCGCCGATCCTCGCTGCCGACCCGCACGGGGCCGAGCGGCGGCGGGCAGGTGTCCTCCTGTCCCAGCTGGTGCGCCGCGCCCGCTGCCCGCGCCCCTGCGGTCCCGGCGGCCGAGATCCCGACCCCGGTACCGACCGCCGCCGCCGAGCGCAGCACGGAACGTCTGGTCTGCTCCCGCATCGCCTCTCTCCCCCTTCGTCGCCCGTTTTCCGCGACTCCTATGGATTTGGATGGGGGGCCAAAGGTGCCGGAGCGCCTTTAAGCGGATCTAAAGCGCAACCGTGCAGCCGTCGGCCCCCAGATCCAGGCAGCAGTGGACGAAGTCCTGGACGACCGGGTTGTCGTCGTCGGCCGGGGTCCAGGCGACGGCGACCCGGCTCGGGTCGACTCCGGTGACGGGGCGGTAGACGACGCCGGGGCGGGCGTAGAAGCGGGCGGCGGATTCGGGGGCGAGGGCGATGCCGTAGCCGTTGGCGATGGCGTTGAGCCAGTCGTCGGGCTGGTCGGTGACGGCGCCGATGCGGACCGGGTGGCCTTCGCGTTCGTCGGCGGCGAGCCAGTAGTCGCGCCAGGGGCCCGATTCGGCGGGGGCCGCGACGAAGGGTTCGTCCCAGAGGTCCCGGAAGGGGATCACGTCGCGGGCGGCCAGCGGGTGCGCCGCGGCGAGGGCGACGCAGCGGGGTTCGGTGAACAGAGGCGTCACACGCAGGGCGTCCTGGCCGGGGAAGGGGAGGCGCACCAGGGCGACGTCGGCCTCTCCGTCGGCCAGGCCCGCCGAGGGGTTGGCCCAGGACGCCTGCCGCATCTGGGCGCGCCAGCCCGGTCGGCGGCGGGAGAACTCGGCGACGATGGGCTGCGTCGCCTCGTTGGCCCCGCTGGCCACGAAGCCGACGCGCAGCACGCGAGCGGCCCGGCTCGCCGCGGCCTTCGTCTCGCGCAGGGTCCGGTCCCAGTCGGCCAGCAGGGCGGGTGCCCGCTCGGCCAGGGCGCGGCCCGGTTCGGTGAGGGCCATACCGGAGCGGGAGCGGGTGAACAGCGCCGTGCCGAGCTGGGTCTCCAGCTGCTTGATCTGCTTGGTCAGCGCGGGCTGGGAGACGAACAGCCGCTGGGCCGCATGGGTGAGGTTCCCTTCCTCCGCCACGGCTACGAAGTAGCGCAGCAACCGCGTGTCGATGTCCATGCCGCCAGGTTATGGAGGCATGTATTGGACGGCGCTCCGAGCCCTGACGAGGCTGGTTGGCGGGGGGACGGACAGAAAGGGGCGCGAGTGTTCAGCGTGTATACGGCCGTCACCGTCGTTGCGATCGTGGCGAACGCCGGGAGCGCGGTGGCGGATCTGGCGAAGGCGGAGTTCGTGCTCGCGAACTCGGCGGAAGTGGGCGTTCCACGGGGCTGGATCCCCTGGCTCGCCGCGCTCAAGGCCGCCGGGGCCGCCGGGCTGCTGCTGGGGCTTGCGGGCGTCCGGTTCATCGGGGTCGCCGCAGCGGTGGGGCTCGTGCTGTTCTTCGTCGGTGCCGTCGGGGCGCATATGCGCAAGCGCGTCTTCCACAACATCGCGTTTCCCGTGGGGTATCTGGGGCTGGCCATCGCGGCTCTCGCCCTTGCTCTGGTGCGGTAGCCGCGCTCTTGTGCGGTAGCAGGCTGTACGGTCGGCGGGGAGAACGCGGCGATCGCGTTACGGCCGCTTCGGCTTGGCGTCCGCGTACAGCCAGACGTCGAAGAGGTCCTTGAGATCCTTGCCCGACTTCTTCTCGCACAGCGCGATGAACTGCGCGGTGTCGACGTTGCCGTGGCGGTGGTCCCGGGTCCAGGCGCGCAGGATGGCGAAGAACGTCTTGTCGCCGACGGCCTCGCGTACCTTGTGCAGCACCATCGCCCCGCGGCCGTAGACGGGCGGGTCCGAGACCCGGCCGGCGCTGGGCGGGGCGGCGGGCGGGAAGTCCCAGATGCCCTCGCTCTCGTCGTCCGTGCCGTCGTAGAAGTCGTCGAAGATCTCCTGGGCGGTGCGGCCGGCCCCGTCATGGCCTTCCTCCCACAGCCACTCGGCGTAGGTGGCGAACCCCTCGTTGAGCCACATGTCCTTCCAGGTCCGGGGCGTCACGGAGTTGCCGAACCACTGGTGGGCGAGTTCGTGCACGATCAGCGGCTCGCTGGGCGGGGACGGGTAGAGCGGTTTGGTCTGGGTCTCCAGGGCGTAGCCGAGGTCGGGCAGGTCGGCGACGATCGCGCCGGTGGAGGAGAAGGGGTACGGGCCGAAGGTCCGGGTCTCCCAGTCGATGACGTCGGTGACCTGGTCGGGGACGTCGGCGGTCCGGTCGGCCAGTTCGGGTTCTACGGCGACGTACTGGGGGAGCGTGCCGTCGGTGGTCGTGGTGTGGATGTCGAAGTCGTCGATGGCGACGGTGGCCAGATAGCTCGCCATGGGCTCGCCGGTGTGCCAGCGGAAGGTGGTGTGGTCGCCGTGTTCGCTGCGCTGCGTCAACTCGCCGTTGGATACGGCGGTGTAGCCCTGGGGGACGGTGATGGTGATGTCGTACGCGGCCTTGTCGGAGGGGTGGTGGTTCCCCGGGAACCAGGCCATGGAGCCGGTGGGTTCGCCGACCGCCACGGCCCCGTCCGCCGACTTGATCCAGCCCTCCTCCGAGCCGTCCGGGTCCGTGATGGTCTTCGGCTTGCCGTCGTAGACGACCGTGGTCTTGAACGTACGGCCCTTGGGGAGGGCGGCGGCGGGGGTGAGCGTCAGCTCCGTGCCGCTGCGCGCGGTCTTCGCGGGTCGGCCGTCGACCGTGGCCTCGCGCACCCGCAGTCCGGCGAGGTCCAGGTGGAAGGAGGTCAGGGCGCGGGTGGTGCGGGCGGTGAGTTCGGCGGTGCCCTTGAGGCGGTGGGAGTCGGGGGCGTAGTCGAGGGTGAGGCGGTAACGGGACACGTCGTAGCCGCCGTTGCCGAGCTTGGGGAAGAGCGGATCGCCGACCCCGGCGGTGCCGGGCCGTGCCCCGGGGACGTCCTCGGCGGCGTCCTTGGCCCCTGCGCCGCCGGTGCACCCGGCGCACAGCAGCAGGGCGAGGACGGCGGGCAGTGGCCGCGGGGTGGGGCGAGTGCGCACGGCGGGCTCCTGTGGGGGACCGGCGGATGAACGGCGGTGTACGGCGATGCTCGCCAGTGTGGCGGCGATGTACGGCGATGCAACGCTGCCTTACGGCGATGGTCAGGCGTTGATCGCCATTGATACCGGCCTTATGCGTCGTTGTCGAAGTAAACGTCTCTGAGCTGCAGTTCACCACTTCCGGTGAAGCTCTGGCCCTCAGTTGCGGATGACAACCCTCGGTTGCGAAGCTGTTGCCGATTGTCAAC
The DNA here is from genome assembly GCF_042734105.1 of Streptomyces sp. NPDC059679. Lineage (NCBI taxonomy): Bacteria > Bacillati > Actinomycetota > Actinomycetes > Kitasatosporales > Streptomycetaceae > Streptomyces > Streptomyces sp. NPDC059679. Next base: position 23,609 of record NZ_JBHWES010000025.1, read on the forward strand.
CGCTGGGAGCGCTCGTGGCCTTTGGTGATCAGCCCGCATATCTCCGAGTCGCCGACGACCTCCGGAAGAAGATCACCACCGGCGAGCTGCCACCGCACACCCGCCTCCCCTCCCAGGCCCGGATCCGTGAGGAGTACGGGGTCTCCGACACGGTCGCCCTCGAGGCGCGCAAGGTGCTGATGGCCGAGGGGCTGGTCGAGGGCCGTTCCGGCTCCGGCACCTACGTCCGTGCGCGGCCCGTCCCGCGCCGGCTGGTCCGTACCGGCTTCCGCCCCGGCGACCGGTCCAATCCGTTCCGCCAGGAGCAGTCCGACGACCGGATCATCGGCACCTGGGAGTCCAGCAGCGAGCAGGAGGAGGCCGGGCGCGAGACCGCCCTGCGGCTGTGTATCGCGCCCGGGGAGCGGGTCATGCGCACCCGGTATGTGTTCCGGGCCGCCGGGGACGCGGTGATGATCTCCACCTCCTGGGAGCCGCTTGCCCTCACCGGCCGCTCACCCGTGATGCTGCCCGAGGAGGGGCCGCTGGCCGGGCGCGGTGTGGTCGAGCGGATGGCCGCGATCGACGTCGTGGTGGACAACGTGACGGAGGAGGTCTCCGCGCGGCCCGGCCGGGCGGAGGAGGTGCTGACGCTGGGCGGGGTGCCGGGCCACTCCGTACTCGTCATCTCGCGTACGTACTTCGCGGGCGGCCGCCCCGTGGAGACCGCCGATGTGGTGGTGCTGGCCGAGCGGTACCGCGTCGCGTACCACCTTCCGGTGCGCTGACGGGCCGGGCCCATCCGCCTGCGGGACACGTCGTTCGCCGACGCGGGCGCCGCCGCAGGGCATTCCTCAACTTCACTATTCACAAAAGGATTTGAGCTGAATTTGAGCTCACTGGAATTTGAGGTAGATTTGAGCTTCATGCCTGCTACATGAAAAGCGGCACATCGTGCTCAACTCGCGTCACTCAGCCATCCGGGTTCATTCGCGGCAGCTGGGCACGAACTTTACGGAAGAGTTGCCGCATCCCCGGTGGGTTACCGGCGATTACGGGCGGGATTAATAAGTCCCGTGCCCGGCCGGTAAAGATTCCGCGAAGGGCCCGCCAAACCGCCCTTGACTTATGCTTCTCATGGATTTTACCAGTGGTTGACCTGCGCTGATGCACTCCAGCGCACATCCGTGAGAGCCGGACCTCAAACTCAGCTCAAACCCGCGAGGCACCCCTTCAATTCGTATGTACGATGACGGCCGTTTGCATCAGGTACAGCTATGGGGGACGAAGGGAGTGTCAGGGACGTTGAGCAATGAACAAGGTTCCCACTCGCATTACAAAAGGTCGCTCGGAACGGTGTCGCTCACCGCGGTCGGCCTCGGTTCCATCATTGGCTCCGGCTGGCTCTTCGGTGCCGAGCGAGCCGCGTCACTGGCCGGCCCCGCCGCCATTCTCGCCTGGGTGATCGGCGCCGCGGTCGCCCTGACCATCGCCCTGACCTATTCCGAGCTCGGCTCGATGTTCCCCAAGGCCGGCGGCATGGTCCGGTTCGGGCAGTACTCGCATGGCTCGCTCGCCGGCTATCTGGCCGCCTGGGCCAACTGGATCGCCATCGTCTCGGTGATCCCGGGTGAGGCCACCGCCTCCATCCAGTACATGAGCTCCTGGGACTTCCACTGGGCGAAGCAGTTGTACGACGGGAAGGAGCTGACCGGCAGCGGTGTCGTCCTCGCCTCCGTCCTGCTGGTCTTCTACTTCTTCCTCAACTGGTTCGCGATCACCCTGTTCGCGAAGACCAACACCGCGATCACCGTCTTCAAGCTGGTCGTCCCGGCGCTGACCGCGGGCGCCCTGCTGCTGGCCCACTTCGACAGCGGCAACATCAGCGGCAACGGCGGCTTCACCCCCAACGGCTGGAGCTCGGTGTTCACCGCCGTCGCGGTCTCCGGCATCGTCTGGGCGTACAACGGCTTCCAGTCCCCGCTCAACATGGCGGGCGAGGCGCGCAACCCCGGCAAGTCCCTGCCCAAGGCCGTCATCAGCTCCATCATCATCTCGCTGGTGATCTACGTGGCCCTGCAGGTCGCCTTCCTGGGCGCGGTCCCGGCCGCCGATCTGTCGCACGGCGGCTGGTCGAGCCTGTCCTTCAACTCCCCGCTCGCCGACCTGGCCACCGCCTGGGGCCTGAACTGGCTGGCGCTGCTGCTGTACGCGGACGCCTTCATCTCCCCGTCCGGCACCGGCATGATCTACGCGGCCACCACCTCCCGCATGATCCACGGTGTCCAGGAGAACGGCCATCTGCCCAAGATCTTCGGCAAGGTCGACCCCAAGACCGGTATCCCGCGCCCGGCGCTGCTGCTCAACCTGGTGATCGCCTTCGCGTTCCTCGCGGTCTTCCGCGGCTGGGGCTCGCTCGCCGAGATCGTCTCCGTCGCGACCGTCATCTCGTACATCACCGGCCCGGTCGCCGTGATGTCGCTGCGCCGCCTCTCCCCGGGCCTGCCGCGCCCGGTGAAGCTGCGTGCGATGCCGATCGTCGCGCCGATCGCGATGGTCTTCGGCTCGCTCGTCCTGTACTGGGCCCGCTGGCCGCTGACCGGCAAGGTCATCCTGATCATGGCCATAGGTCTGCCGATCTGGGCCTGGTACGAGCTGCGCAAGCCGTGGGCCGAGCTGAAGCCGCACCTCATGGGGGGCGCCTGGATGGTGTCGTACCTGCTGGTCATGGCGACGGTCTCGTTCCTCGGCAGTAAGAAGTACGGCGGCCGCGGCGATCTGGCCGACGGCTGGGACTTCCTGATCGTGGCCGTGATCGGTCTGCTCTTCTACGCCTGGGGCGTGGGCAGCGCATGGCGCAACCCCTCCCTGGTGCAGGCCGAGCGGGAGCTGGCCGCCGACGCCGAGGCCGAGGCCGCGGAGGCCGCGGGCGAGGCGGACGACGACCGGCGCGAGAAGGCGACCGCGGGCGTCTGACACGGTGTGGGCCGGACGAGGGTGCCGCCTTGGCGGGACGACACCTCGACCGGCCACGCCGCCGATGACCGGCGGCTGGCCGGATGAGTACCTCGTTGTAAGAAGGCGTATCCGGTGCGTGAAGGTTGGGCGTAGGCTCGGGCATATGCGGATCGGGAATTCCTTACCGGAGTCACAGAGGCGTGCGCGGGGGCGCGCCAGATTGGAGGGGGCGGACCGATGAGTGACAGCAATGCCGTCCTGCCATGGCTCGTCATCCGCCAGGACGACAACGGCAATCGCTATCGCGTCGGCCGTTACGCCACCAAGACCGAGGCCCAGGAAGTGGCCGACCGGCTCGACTCGCAGAGCAAGGAGCAGCTCTACGTCGTCGAGCGGACCGCGGCCTCCCGACAGGCCCGCTGAGCGGCCCCCGGCCCTCGCTCCCGCCGCCGCCTTTCACCGTCATCGCCCGCGCCGCATCCCGGGGGACTCCCGTAAGACCGTCCGGGAGTAGGGAGCGCGGGTGAAGGAGGGGGTACCGCCCAGGCCCGCAGGGCCTAGGGGGAGGGCCGAGGGGCAAGCATGGGCGTGCCCCGTGAGGAGAGCTCCGCGGCTCCCCCAGCTACCGCTGGGAGGTACCCCCTGCGTGCGACGAGCGGGGTGCGGCTGGGGGCACCTCCCGTGCGGAGCTACGGGGGAGCCGCCCATCGGCCCGCGACGCCGCGGGCCCTACTGCCGGACGGTCTAAGGTGCGGCGCATGACGGTGCGCATGGTGGTGGGCGGAGCGGTGTTCGACCAGGGGCGGCTGCTGGCCGCGCGGCGCAGCGCCCCGCCCGAGCTCGCGGGCCGCTGGGAGTTGCCCGGCGGCAAGGCGGAGCCGGGTGAGACGCCGCAGCAGACCCTCGTGCGCGAGTTGCGCGAGGAGCTGGGCGTCGAGGTGCGGCCGCTGGAGCGGCTGCCCGGCGAGTGGACCCTCAAGCCGGGGTACGTCCTGCAGGTGTGGACCGCGGAGCTCTGCTCCGGTGAGCCGCGACCGCTGGAGGACCACGACGAGCTGCGCTGGCTGCCGCCCGACCGCGTGGACGAGGTCGACTGGCTGGACGAGGACCGTCCGGCGGTGGCCGAGGCGGTACGGCGGCTGCTGAACGCGTAGTGCCTGCCCTGGCGGCCCGCCTCCGGTCCCGCGCTGATGTACCCGGCAAGACGGCCGACGGTACCCCGCCCGGATATCGGGTATGTACTGATTAACCTCCCTGAATCCATACATTCCGGCGGGGCTTGGACGTGTCGGGGGAAGTGATCGGCGTGACGGACGGCACAGGAGCGGCTGGTTCCGGGCCCGGCCGGCCCGGCTCCGCCGAGTGGGTCCTCCCCGCCGAGCCCGGTGCCGTCCGGGTGGTCCGTTCCCAGGTGCGCGAGGCGCTGGAGCGCTGGGGTCTCGCACCGCTGGGCGATATGACGGTGTTGCTGGTGAGCGAGTTGGTCACCAATGCGCTGCGGCATGCCAGCGGCCCGATCGGCGTCCGCATGTACGCCCGTCGCGAACGCGCCGCGGGGGACCCGGTCCTGCTGGTCGAGGTCTCCGACCCGCTCACCGATCCGCCGCGCGAGCGCGTGGCCACCTCGGAGGACGAGGGCGGCCGCGGCCTGCAGTTGGTGGCCCGCTCCGCGCTGCGCTGGGGCGCCCGGGCCGGCGCCACCGGGAAAACGGTGTGGTTCGAGCTGGCTCTGCCCGGTTAAGAGTGTGAGTGGGCGCTGATCTTGAGCGCTTGTCAAAAAGCCAGGACGGAACCTGAACGCGGGCTGAGATAGTGCTGTGATCGTGAAGACCGTACTCCGGATGGCCGAGGTGCTGGATACTCGCTATCTGAGAGCCGGTCGGAGCACCTGAGCCGGAGGGGACGGGCGCATGAGCGAGAAGCCAGCGGGGGCGGATATGCCCGAGGAGGCGGTTGGTTCGCAGATGTCGCCAAAGTCCCGTACGTCCTCATCATCACGTTCGCCCATCGCGCCCGCCTTGCCTTCCTCATCGCCATCTTCGTCTTCTGTGTCCAGCTCGTCATCTTTGCCCGTGCCGTACCGATCGTCGGAATCCTCACTGTCCTCCGCCCCGCCGGTCTGGCAGAGCAGCCCGCCCGGCTCGATTTACGACTACATCCGGGTCGCCTCCTTCTCGCTGGGGCCCGACGGCCGGATCGCCCAGTGGAGCCGGCGCGCCACCGAGCTCCTTGGTCTGAGCCATGGAGAGGCCATCGGTAAGGACCCGGTGGAGGCGTTCGTGCCGCCCGAGCTGCGTGAGGCCAGTCGCCGGACGGTCGCCGACATCCTCGACGGCAGGGAGTGGACCGGGCTCGTCCCGTATCACAACCCGCAGGCGCCACAGGCGCATGGCATCGCCGAGGTCTATGTGATGCCGGCCGAGACCGAGCACGGTGAGCGGTCCGCGCTGTGTATCGCCGTGGATGTGACGGCTCTACGGGGGTTGGAGACCGACCTCGCCGCGTCGCAGGCCGTTTTCGGTCAATCTCCGCTCGGTTTCTTTCTCTTCGGCACCGATCTGCGCATGCTTCGCGTCAATGAGCGGTTTGCCACGGTTTTCGGCCGCCCCGCCGAGACGTATCGCGGCGCCTCCGCGTACGACCTGCTGCCGCGCGGCGAGGCCGACCGGCTCGCCGCCGCCCTGCGCCAAGTCCTCGACAGCGGGCAGTCGCTGACCGATATGCCCATTGTGGGCACCGTGCCCGGCAACCCCGAGCGGCGCCGCTGGTCCATCTCGCTGTACCGGCTGCACAGCGGTTCGGGCCGGCCCATCGGCGTCGCCGGTCTTGCCACCGATGTCACCGGCCGCCGCCGCGCCGAACAGGAAGCCGCGGGCGTACGCCGCAACCTGGCGCTGCTCAACGAGGCGGGGGCCCGAATAGGCACCTCCCTCGATCTGGAGACCACCGCGCGCGAGCTGCTGGACGTGGCCGTACCGCAGTTCTGCGACCTGGCCTCCGTGGACCTCTACCAGGGCCTGCTCGTCGGCGACGAGACCCCGCCCGGACTGGCCGACGGCAGCGCCGAGCTGCGCCGGGTGGCCTTCGCCAGCGCCGTCTCGGCCGGGCCGGTCGGCTTCGGCGACAGCTATCTGTCCAGCGGCGGAGCCGGTGGTGACGGAGCCGGCGGCGCCACCAAGCCCGTCCAGGTCGGCGAGGTGCACCGCTACCCCTTCAACTCGCCCAGCGCCGTGGCCCTGCGCACCGCCCGCGCCCGCGTCGTCCCCGGCCGGGACGGCGGCGAGAGCCTGGAGATGGGCACCATGCTCCAGTCCACCCTGGTGGTGCCGATGGTCGCGCGCGACACGGTCGTCGGCCTCGCCCAGTTCTCCCGCACCAAGGGCAGCGAGCCCTTCGGCGAGCGGGACACCGCCCTGGCCGTCGAGCTTGCCGCCCGCGCGGCCGTCTCCATCGACAACGCCCGCCTCTACCGCAGAGAGCACGAGCGCGCGCTGATACTCCAGCGCAGCCTGCTACCGCCCGGCGACCCGGAGGCCGCCGGGCTCGATATCGCCTGCCGCTATCTGCCGGGCAACGCGGCGACCGAGGTGGGCGGCGACTGGTTCGACGTCATCGAGCTGCCCGGCCACCGCACGGCCCTGGTGGTCGGCGATGTGATGGGCCGCGGTCTGCGCGCCGCCGTCGCCATGGGCGAGTTGCGCACCGCCGTACGGACCCTCGCCCTGCTCGACCTGGAGCCCGCCGAAGTCCTGTCCGCGCTGGACGAGATCGCCGCCGGGCTCGGCGCGCCCGGCGGATCGCACGCCGGAGGCCGGGCGGGCTCACGCGCCCTCGCCCGCGGCAAGGCTGCCGACGGCTCCTCCGACCTGTCTGGCCTGGCTGAGGTTTACCTGGCCACCTGCGTCTACGCCGTCTACGACCCGGTCACCCGCCGCTGTACGTTCGCCAACGCCGGTCACCCGCCCCCCGTCCTCGTCGAACCGGGCGAATCCGCCCTGCTGATGGAGGTCCCGCCCGGGATGCCGCTGGGCGTCGGCGGCGAACCGTTCGAGGAGATCGAGGTCGAACTCCCCGACGGGGCGCTGCTGGCCCTCTACACCGACGGCTTGGTCGAGTCCCGCGACCACACCCTCGACGAGGGGCTGCAGGCCCTGCGCGCGTCCCTCAACACCCCGGACAGCGTGGTGTCCCTGGAGGACGTCTGCGACCACGTGCTGTCCACCCTGGACACCCACCACGGCGAGGACGACATCGCCCTGCTGATGGCCAGGATGCAGGGTCTGTCGGCGGAGTCGGTCGGGGACTGGCAGCTGCCCAGCGAGCCCAAGTCGGTCGGCCGCGCCCGTGAACTGGCCCGGCAGCAGCTGGAGTCCTGGGGCATGGACGAACTGGTGGACACCACCGAGCTGCTGGTGAGCGAGCTGGTCACCAACGCACTGAGGTACGGCGAGGGTGAGATCCGGCTGCGTCTGCTGCTGGACCGCACGCTGGTCTGCGAGGTCTGGGACAGCGGCCTGGTCCAGCCCCGGCGCCGCCGCGCCCGCGACACCGACGAGGGCGGGCGCGGGCTGCAGCTGGTCGGCCTGCTCAGCGCGGGCTGGGGCAGCCGGCGCACGCCGCACGGCAAGACGGTCTGGTTCGAGCTGGCGCTGCCAGGCGGGCAGTCGTCCGGCCCGGACTCGGTGGAGGCGCTGCTGAGCATGTGGTGACGGGCCGGGCCCCTCTTTTTGCGGCTCGGTTCGGGCCCGGCCCATCCGCGAACAATCAGGACTCGCGGCGGCGGATCTTGTTGCCCAGCCAGACCAGCGGGTCGTACTTACGGTCCACCGCCCGCTCCTTGAGCGGGATCAGCGCATTGTCCGTGATCTTGATCCCCTCCGGGCAGACCTCGGTGCAGCACTTGGTGATGTTGCAGTAGCCCAGACCGTGCTCCTCCTGGGCCGTGCGCTTGCGGTCGAGCCCGGTCTCGGCCGCCCCGTCCAGCGGATGCATGTCCAGTTCGGCGACCCGCATCAGGAACCGCGGCCCGGCGAAGACCTGTTTGTTCTCCTCGAAGTCGCGCACCACATGACAGGTGTCCTGGCACAGGAAGCACTCGATGCACTTGCGGAACTCCTGGGACCGCCCCACGTCCTCCTGCCACATCCGGTACTCGCCCGGCCCCACGCCCTCCGGCGGTACGAAGGACGGCACCTCGCGCGCCTTCTCGTAGTTGAACGACACATCGGTCACCAGGTCCCGTACGACCGGGAAGGCGCGCAGCGGCGTGATGGTGAGCGTCTCGTCGCGGCCGAAAACCGACATCCGGGTCATGCACATCAGCCGGGGCCGCCCGTTGATCTCGGCGCTGCAGGAGCCGCACTTGCCCGCCTTGCAGTTCCAGCGGACCGCCAGGTCCGGGGCCTGGGTCGCCTGGATCCGGTGGATGATGTCCAGAACGACCTCCCCCTCGTTGACCTCGACGTGGAAGTCCTTCAGACCGCCGCCTTCCACATCGCCCCGCCACACCTTGAAGTGGGCCTCGTACGCGCTCACTGGGTCAGCTCCTCGTCCGTCAGGTACTTCGCCAGTTCGTCCTTCTCGAACAGGCCGAGCAGATCGGGCCGGATGGGCGGGGTCAGGCGCCGCTCCAGCCGGATCTGCCCCTGCCGCGCGTCCGGGGCCGCGGGCTCGCCCGAGGGGTCGGTGAGCCGGCACACCAGGTTGACCGGCCGCCACTCGCGGTCCATCTCCGGATAGTCGTCGCGGGTGTGCCCGCCGCGGCTCTCGGTCCGCTCCAGCGCGGCGCGCGCCACGCACTCGCTGACCAGCAGCATGTTGCGCAGATCGATGGCCAGGTGCCAGCCCGGGTTGAACTGCCGGTGCCCCTCCACCCCGGCGCGCCGCGCCCGCACCCGCAGGGCGGCCAGGCGGTGCAGCGCCTCCTCCATCTCGCCGGCCTTCCTGATGATGCCGACCAGGTCGTTCATGGTCTGCTGGAGCTCCTGGTGGAGCGTGTACGGATTCTCGGCCGGAACCGTGGACTGAGGTGCCCGGCTCGACGGCTCGCCGCCCTCCGCGCTGAACGGGCGCAGCGCCTCGGCCGCCGCCAGGTCGATCTGCGCGTCGTCCGGGCTCGGCCGAGCCCCCGAGGAGGCCGTCTCGTCCGCGTACCGGGCCGCGTGCAGCCCCGCGCGCCGGCCGAAGACGAGCAGGTCGGAGAGGGAGTTGCCGCCCAGCCGGTTGGAGCCGTGCATACCGCCCGCGACCTCACCGGCGGCGAACAGTCCTGGCACTCCGGTCGCGGCCGTGGTGTCCGGGTCGACGTCCACGCCGCCCATCACGTAGTGGCAGGTCGGGCCGACCTCCATGGGCTCGGCGGTGATGTCGACGTCCGCCAGCTCCTTGAACTGGTGGTGCATGGAGGGCAGCCGCCGCTTGATGACCTCGGCGGGCATCCGGGTGGAGACATCGAGGAAGACCCCGCCGTGCGGGGAGCCGCGGCCCGCCTTGACCTCGGAGTTGATGGCGCGGGCGACCTCGTCGCGGGGGAGCAGTTCGGGCGGGCGGCGGTTGTGGTCCGGGTCCTCGTACCAGCGGTCGCCCTCGTCCTCGGTCTGGGCGTACTTCTCCTTGAACACATCCGGGATGTAGTCGAACATGAAGCGCTTGCCCTCGCTGTTGCGCAGCACCCCGCCGTCGCCGCGCACCGACTCGGTCACCAGGATGCCCTTGACCGAGGGCGGCCAGACCATACCGGTCGGGTGGAACTGCACGAACTCCATGTTCACCAGCGGCGCCCCGGCCAGCAGCGCCAGTGCGTGGCCGTCGCCGGTGTACTCCCAGGAGTTGGACGTCACCTTGAAGGATTTGCCGATGCCGCCGGTGGCCAGCACCACCGCGGGCGCCTCGATGGTGAAGAAGCGGCCGGACTCGCGCTCGTAGCCGAAGACCCCGGCGACCCGCTCGCCCGCCTCGTCCTTGAGGACACGGGTGACCGTGCACTCCTGGAAGACCTTCAGCCGCGCCTCGTAGTCGCCGAACTCGGCCTTGTCCTCCTGCTGCAGGGAGACGATCTTCTGCTGGAGGGTGCGGATCAGCTCCAGGCCGGTGCGGTCGCCGACATGGGCGAGGCGCGGATACTCATGGCCGCCGAAGTTCCGCTGGGAGATCTTTCCGTCGGCGGTGCGGTCGAAGAGCGCACCCCAGGTCTCCAGCTCCCAGACCCGGTCCGGGGCCTCCTGCGCGTGCAGCTCCGCCATCCGCCAGTGGTTGAGGAACTTCCCGCCGCGCATGGTGTCTCTGAAGTGCACCTGCCAGTTGTCACCCTCGTTGACATTGCCCATGCTGGCGGCGATGCCGCCCTCGGCCATCACGGTGTGGGCCTTGCCGAAGAGCGATTTGCAGATGACGGCGCAGCGCTTGCCCTGTTCGCGCGCTTCGATCGCGGCCCGTAGCCCGGCGCCGCCGGCGCCGATCACGACCACGTCCCACGACTGCCGTTCGACTTGGGTCATCTTGTTGGGCACCTCTCCTAGAAAAAGCGCGGGTCGTCGAAGGCGCCGCTGGCCACCAGATAGACGTAGAAGTCGGCCACGGCGACGCTCACCAGCGACGCCCAGGCCAGCTGCATATGGCGGGCGTTGAGCTTGCTGACCCAGCCCCAAAGGCGGTAGCGCACCGGATGCCGGGAGAAGTGTTTCAGCCGGCCGCCGACGATATGCCGGCAGGAGTGGCAGGAGAGGGTGTACGCCCAGATCAGCGCGATGTTGACGAGCAGCACCAGGGTGCCGAGGCCCATATGGCCCCACCGGCCGTGCTCGTCGCGGAAGCCGAGCACCGTGTCGTAGCTGAGGATCCCGGCGACGATCACCGCGAAGTAGAAGAAGTAGCGGTGGATGTTCTGCAGGATCAGCGGGAAGCGGGTCTCGCCGGAGTACTTGGCGCGTGGCTCGGGGACCGCGCAGGCCGGCGGCGAGGCCCAGAAGCCCCGGTAATACGCCTTGCGGTAGTAGTAGCAGGTCAGCCGGAAGCCCAGCGGGAAGATCAGGATCAGCAGGGCGGGGGACAGGCCCCACCACGCGCCGAAGATCTCCCAGTTCGCGCCGCCCTTCATGGGCACGCAGTTCTGCGCGACGCAGGGCGAGTAGAACGGCGAGACATACGGCTCGGCGTAGTAGTCGTCTCCGGAGAAGGCCCGCCAGGTCGAGTAGACGACGAAGGCGAAAAGACCGGCGGCGGTCGCCGCGGGCGAGAGCCACCAGCGGTCGGTGCGCAGATGGCGGGCCGGGACGGCGGCGCGCGAGGGCGCGTGTACGCCGTGCGTGGCGGGGTCTTTTCCGGAGGCCGTACGGGCCTGGGGGTCGGTGCCTGTGGCCAAAAGGGACTCCGTGGTGGAGTGTGCGGGTGGGTGATGGGGCGGCACTCACGCGGCGTGCGGGCGGGACACCTCGGGTAGACGCCCGTATGCGTCAGCTGCCGGGTCGCCTCGTGGCGCGTCGCCCGCTGGGCGGGGCGCCGGGTGCCGGGTCGCCCCGTGGGGCGGGTCGCCTGGTGGGGCGGGTCCGCCTGGCAGGGGCGGGGCGCCGGTCGCGCCGCGTGCGTGCCTCAGGGCGCGTGGCGGTCGCGCGCGCCGAGCCCCTCGTCGTCGACGTCCAACCAGAGCGCGCTGTTGTACGGCGCGTCGGGGACCAGCACCATCTCCGGGCTCGACCGCTCGCCTGGGGCGGTCGCGCGCAGCAGGGCCAGGCTTTCGCGCAGATGGTCCGCGTCGGTACGGACGCGACGTATCTCCAGGCCCTCGGGGCCGACCGACTGTTCCAGCCGGTGGACGGAGCGGACCAGATCGTCGAGACAGCGCTGGACGGCCGTCAAGTCGTCGTTCAAGGACATGACTTGCCCTCACTTCCGCGGTTGCGGTTGGCGACGCTCATGCGACAGCGAGTGTTACGCGTCATGGTCGCGGTTGGGAAGGGATCTGTCGGGATTGGCGCGGCCACCGGAGCGAAGGCACCTTCGCGCGCGGGGGTACGCGCCCACCGGATTGACCCGCTCGGGTGATCCTTTCCCCTCCATGGCCGTCTCGGCGTGCTGTTTCCTGAACCGTCGCTTTGAGTGAGGAGTATATGCGATGAGCGTCACAATATGCCAAATATGCACAATTCCGGCTCGCCCGGCCCGTCCGGCCGAGCAGGCCCACCCCGGAGGTACCGCGCCATGTCCATCGCCAAGCGCCGCCGTGTCGTGCTGCTCGCCGCGGGAGTGCTGCTGCCGCTGCCCTGGGCGAGCGGATGCAGCTCCGGCGGCGACGACAGCTCGCCCGCCGCCGCCCGACGGGACGTGGCCACGGCCGCCCGCGACCGGGTGGCCGACGCGGGGACGCTGCGCTGGGCCCTGGACGCGGCGCCCGGGACGTTCAACGCCTTCCAGACCAACGCCGACAGCGGCACCCAGCGGATCGCCGGCGCCGTCCTGCCGTCCCTGTTCACCCTGGACAGCCGGGGCCGCCCGCAGCGCAACTCCGACTATCTCCAGGCCGCCGACGTGGTGGACCGCGAGCCCAGGCAGGTCGTGCGCTACAAGCTCAACCCGAAGGCCGTGTGGACCGACGGGCGCACGATCGGCGCCGAGGACTTCACCGCCCAGTGGAAGGCGCTGCGCGGTGCGGACGGCGCGTACTGGACGGCCCGCAACGCCGGGTACGACCGCATCGCCAAGGTCGAGCCCGGCGACGGGGAGCACGAGGTCGAGGTCACCTTCGCCAAGCCGTACGCGGACTGGCGCTCGCTGTTCACCCCGCTCTATCCGAAGAGTGTGATGAGCGACCCGACGGCCTTCAACGACGGACGGCGCCGGGGGCTCGCGGTCAGCGCGGGACCGTATCTGATGCGCGGCATCACGGGCGGTACGAAGAGCGTCACGCTGGTGCGCAACCCCCGCTGGTGGGGCGACCGGGCCCGGCTCGACAAGCTGGTCTTCAAGGCCGTACCGGTCAAGGACAGGCCCGCCGCGCTGCTGGCCGGGAAGCTCGATCTGGCCGAGGTCGACCGGGCCATGGCCGAGCGGATCGAGGACGCGGCCGAGGTGCCCAAGAAGAAGGGCAAGTCGGCGGAGAAGGCGGAGAACGGGAAGAGGGGGACGGACGAACAGGCCGCGGCCGAGCCGTCGGCCCAGCACGGGGCCGAGGCCGGGACGGACCTGGCGGCTGGCGGCCGGGACGCGGCCGACGCGATGCGCGCCTGGGCGGAGGAGAACTCCTCCAAGGAGGCGCGGGCCGAGAAGGCGGCCCTGCGCAGGTTTGTCGTGCGCAAGGCCCTGGAGCCCGCGTACACCCAGCTCGCGCTGAACGGCACCAAGGGCCCGCTCGCCGACGAGCGGGTGCGCCGCGCCGTGGCCCGCGCGATCGACCGCAAGGACCTCGCGAAGCTGGTGCTGGGGCCCCTGGGGCTGCCCGCCAAGCCGCTCGGCAACCATCTGCTGATGGCCGGCCAGCAGGGCTACAAGGACCACAGCGGCGCCCTCGGCGGCAAGGACACCCGCGCCGCCCAGGCCCTGCTCGCCGACGCCGGCTGGCGCGCGGCCCCCGCCTCGGCCCGGCAGAAGGCGCTCGGCGCCAAGACGGACGACCAGGGCCGCGACAGCGGGAAGCGCGACGGCGGCCGGGGCGCGGGCCCCGACGCGGGCGACGCGGGCCGCTCCGGGCGCGCCCCAGCGGCCGTGGTGCGCAAGCACGGCCAGCCGCTCGAGCTGCGCTTCGTGGTGCCGACCGGCGCCGGCACCGCCCCGCTGGGCAAGGTCAGCGCGCGCATCGCGCGGATGCTGGAGGCGATCGGCGTCCGCACCAAGATCACCAAGGTCTCGGGCAGCGGCTACTTCAAGGACCACATCGCCTCCGGCAACTACGACCTGGCCCTCTACTCCTGGCCCGCCAGCGCCTACCCCGCCACCGACGCCCGCCCGATCTACGCCAAGCCGCAGCCCGCCGCCGACGGCTCGCTGGTCGTCGAACAGAACTACACCCGGGTGGGCACGGACCAGATCGACCAGCTCTTCGACGAGGCCGTCGCCGAGCTGGACTCCGGCTCCTCCCGGACCCTGGTCAGCCGCGCGGACGCGCGGATCTGGGCGGCGGCCGGGTCCATCCCGCTCTACCAGCGCCCCCAGCTGGTCGCGGCCGCGAAGACGGTGGTCAACGCGGGCGCCTTCGGCTTCGCCACTCCGCGCTACCAGGACATCGGCTTCCGGAAGTAACCCTCAGGGCTGCCTCAACTCCCTTGCCCGGTACGTCGATCGACGTGAAGCATGACGCGTGATCACGACACCGGACACACGGGGGAGGACGGTATGAAGCACGGATTGACCACGGCGCTCGCGGCCGTAGCGATCATGGTGGGGGCCGCGGGCTGTACGTCGGGCGGCTCCGACGGGGCCGCCCGCGGCGCCACCCAGCAGCTCACGGCCGCCAAGGCGTGCGCCGACGGCACGTACACCTGGCTGAACGTCTCCCAGCGCCCGGTGGTGAACGCCATGGCGGTCACCACGCGGAAGAGCGGCCACAAGGTCAGTACCCGTGGCGTCAAGCCGGTGGCCCGCTACACCGTGTCCGTCCGCGCCGAGGGCGCCGCCCGGCCCGGGAAGCAGGTGATCCGCGGTCTCGCCCAACACCTGAAGCCGACCCTCGGCGATGCGTTCACCCTGGTCGACCGGACCGGGCGAACGACCACGTACGACAAGCACGACTCCTACGGTGTGCGGACGGCCAAGACGTCCGGCCGCTATGTCACGGCCACCGCGTACGACCTGTTCGAGGCCGACTTCCGGTACGCCTGCGGCGACAAGACGGTCGGCACCGGCCATGTGGTGTCGTGGGACCCCACCGAAGCCGAGATCATCCTGGAGTGCGGCGAGAAGCTCTCCAAGGAGGCGAGCGGCGGCGCGCGCGAGGCCGCCAGGCTGGGCTGTCGCGAGGGCGACCCCGCGCGCGCCTGAGTCCGGTCCCCCGGCCCGGTACGGGCGGGGCGGGCGTTACCGCCCCGTCCACGTACCATGGGGTGAGGCCGTGGCGTGATCTGCCCGGCAGGCGGGCGTGCCGGACGGTGCGCCGCCATCCACGATTCCGGGAGAAGCGCCGCAGTGCCCACGCGCCACGACATCCGTAACGTTGCCATCGTCGCCCACGTCGACCACGGCAAGACGACCCTCGTCGATGCCATGCTCAAGCAGGCCGGCGCGTTCGCCGCCCACCAGCACGTGGACGACCGGGTCATGGACTCCAACGACCTGGAGCGCGAGAAGGGCATCACCATTCTCGCCAAGAACACCGCCGTCAAGTACCACCCGGCGGACGGCGGGGACCCCGTCACCATCAACATCATCGACACCCCCGGCCACGCCGACTTCGGCGGTGAGGTCGAGCGCGGTCTGTCCATGGTCGACGCGGTGGTGCTGCTGGTGGACGCCTCCGAGGGCCCGCTGCCGCAGACCCGCTTCGTGCTGCGCAAGGCGCTGCAGGCCAAGCTGCCGGTCATCCTGTGCATCAACAAGACCGACCGCCCGGACGCCCGGATCGACGAGGTCGTCAACGAGACGTACGACCTCTTCCTGGATCTGGACGCGACCGAGGAGCAGATCGAGTTCCCGATCGTCTACGCCTGCGCCCGCGACGGCGTGGCCTCGCTGAACAAGCCGGAGGACGGCACCGTCCCGGCCGACAGCGACAATCTGCAGCCGTTCTTCTCCACCCTCCTGGCCACCATCCCGGCCCCCGAGTACGACGCCAGCGCCCCCCTCCAGGCCCATGTCACCAACCTGGACGCGGACAACTTCCTCGGCCGTATCGCGCTGCTCCGCGTCGAGCAGGGCGAGCTGAAGAAGGGGCAGACCGTCGCCTGGATCAAGCGTGACGGCTCGATCTCCAACGTCCGGATCACCGAGCTGCTGATGACCGAGGCGCTGACCCGTAAGCCCGCCGAGGTGGCCGGACCCGGTGACATCTGCGCGGTCGCCGGCATCCCGGAGATCATGATCGGCGAGACCCTGGCCGACCCCGAGAACCCGATCGCCCTCCCGCTGATCACCGTCGACGAGCCGGCCATCTCGATGACCATCGGGACCAACACCTCGCCGCTGGTCGGCCGGGGCCCCGGCGGCAAGGGCGCGGACAAGTCGGCCGTGAAGGACCGGAAGGTCACCGCGCGCCTGGTCAAGGACCGCCTGGAGCGCGAGCTCATCGGCAATGTCTCACTGCGCGTGCTGCCCACCGACCGCCCGGACGCCTGGGAGGTCCAGGGCCGGGGCGAGCTGGCGCTGGCCATCCTGGTGGAGACCATGCGCCGGGAGGGCTTCGAGCTGACCGTCGGCAAGCCGCAGGTGGTCACCCGGGAGATCGAGGGCAAGGTCCACGAGCCGATCGAGCGCATCACCATCGATGTGCCCGAGGAGCACATGGGCGCGGTCACCCAGCTCATGGGCACCCGCAAGGGCCGGATGGACAATATGTCCAACCACGGCTCCGGATGGGTCCGTATGGAGTTCATCGTGCCCTCCCGCGGTCTCATCGGCTTCCGTACGGAATTCCTGACCCAGACCCGGGGCACCGGTATCGCGCACTCCATCCACGAGGGCCATGAGCCCTGGTTCGGCGAGCTCAAGACCCGGAACAACGGCTCGCTGGTGGCCGACCGCTCGGGCGTGGTGACCGCCTTCGCGATGACCAACCTCCAGGAGCGCGGCACGCTGTTCGTCTCCCCGGGCACCGAGGTGTACGAGGGCATGATCGTTGGCGAGAACTCCCGCTCCGACGACATGGACGTGAACATCACCAAGGAGAAGAAGCTCACCAATATGCGGTCCTCGACGGCGGATGTGACCGAGTCCCTGGTCCCGCCGCGGATGCTCTCGCTGGAGCAGTCCCTGGAGTTCTGCCGCGACGACGAGTGCGTCGAGGTGACCCCGGAGACGGTCCGTATCCGCAAGCTGGTGCTGGACCAGAAGGACCGCGCCCGGACGGCCGCCCGCGCGAAGCGCTAACGCAAAAGCACCAGCAAAAGTAATACCGGCCGATTACCTGGAGTAATCGGCCGGTAAGGCGTCCTGCATATGCCAACAGCCCGGAATTCCAGCCCACGGAGGGCGGGATCCGGGCTCTTGTCATGTCAGCAAGATGTCAGTCAAGCTCTTATTCGGCGATCATCGTCCGATTATCGGTGACTGCGCTCCGCATGATGTGTTAACAGTCCGTTTCGCGTGTGTCTGTCTGCGGCAGTTTTGTCCGGATTTCGAAGCTCCGCGCGTAGATCTCGTGACCAAAGCGAGACCCTTTAAGTGTGGTTTACGGGACTGTCGTGCTCAATTATGGGGTCCGTTGGGCTCGGGTCGATGGGTCACGCGCTGTGGGGAGCGCCGGCCTACGAGCACACGGGGGGTTCCGGTCCCTTTCGCTGTCAGGGGTGTCAGCGTGTCTCCGGTTGCCCCCTTTTCGTAGTGACAGTGGACTCCTGAGGAGGCAAACCCATGCGCGGTGCCAAGAGCGCCAAGTGGGTCGCGTTGGCCGCGGTTGTGGCGCTGGCCGCAACCGCCTGTGGTGGCAGCGACGGCGGCAGTGACAGTGGCGACAATGACATGAACAAGGGGGCGGCGGACCCGAACGGGATCCTGACCGCCCAGCTGAGCGAGCCGCAGAACCCGCTGCAGCCGGCGAACCAGAAGGAAAGCCAGGGCAGCCGCGTCATCCGGCAGGTCTTCTCCCAGCTGGTGGGCTACGAGCCGGGCACCGGCAAGCTCACCTACGTCAACGCCGAGTCCGTCACCCCCAACAAGGACTCCTCGGTCTGGACCGTGAAGCTCAAGCCGGGCTGGACGTTCCACAACGGTGAGAAGGTCACCGCCAAGTCCTACGTCGACGCGTGGAACTGGGCGGCCAACGTCAAGAACAACCAGACCAACTCCAGCTGGTTCCAGGACGTCAAGGGCTACGCGGACGTCCACCCGGAGAAGGGTGACCCCAAGACCGACAAGATGTCCGGTCTGAAGGTCGTCAACGACAACGAGTTCAAGATCGAGCTGTCCGGCCCGGTCTCGTACTTCGCCTACAAGCTCGGCTACGACGTCTGGTCCCCGCTGCCCAGTGAGTTCTACAAGGACCCCAAGGCGTTCGGTGATCACCCGATCGGCAACGGCCCCTACAAGTTCGTCTCCTGGGACCACAAGAAGCTGATCAAGGTCCGGACGTACGCCGACTACAAGGGCCCGGACAAGCCGAAGAACGGCGGCATCGACTTCAAGAACTACACCACCGCCGACGCCGCCTACTCCGACCTGCGCTCCAACAACCTCGACTGGATCGAGCAGGTGCCCACCACCGCGCTCACCAACTACAAGAGCGACCTGGGCAAGCGCGCGATCGACCAGGAGTACTCGGCGGTCCAGTCGATCGTCCCGGCCTTCTACACCAAGCAGTTCAAGAACATCGACCCCAAGGTCATCCAGGGTCTGTCGATGGCGATCGACCGCAACACGATCACCAAGACCGTGCTGCACGGCTCGCGCACCCCGGCCGACAGCTATGTCGCCCGCGGCGTGCTCGGCTACCAGGCCGGCGCGCTCAAGGAGCAGGTCACCTTCGACCCGAAGAAGGCCAAGGAGCTCGTCAAGGAGGGTGGCGGCGTCCCGGGCAACAAGATCTCGATCCAGTTCAACGCGGACCAGGACCACAAGCCCTGGGTCGACGCGGTCTGCAACGACATCCGCAAGAACCTCGGCGTCGAGTGCGTCGGCGACTCCAAGCCGGACTTCCAGGCCGACCTGAACGCCCGTGACAAGCACCAGGTCAAGTCCATGTACCGCGGTGGCTGGGTGCTCGACTACCCGGTCAACTCGAACTTCATGCGCGACCTGTACAGCACCACCGCCGCCGGTAACACCAGCGGCTACTCCAACAAGGAGTTCGACGAGCTCTCCTCGAAGGCCGACAAGGCCGCCACGCTGGACGAGACCGTCAAGCTGTACCAGCAGGCAGAGCAGGTCCTCGCCAAGGACATGCCGGCGATCCCGCTGTGGTTCTACAAGGTCAACAGCGGCCAGTCCAACAAGATCTACGGGAAGATTCCGTACGGTCAGGACGGCGACCCCATCTTCACCGACGTTCAGGTGAAGAAGAAGTAAGCATCGGGACCGCCGGCCGGTGCCGCCACTGCCCCTCACCCCGGGCAGCGGCGGCACCGGCCCGCAGGCGTCAAGGCCCCGCACCTTGTCCCCCCACCCGGTGGCTGTAGACGAGACGAGGCCTTCGCCGCCCCCCAACGGCATGGAGGCATAATGGGGCGCTACGTCCTCAGGCGACTGCTCCAGATGATCCCGGTTTTCATCGGGACAACTCTGTTGATTTTCCTTATGGTCCACGTCCTTCCGGGCGACCCCATCAGAGCGATGTGGGGCGACAAGGCCGCGGACCCCGCGCAGGTCGAGTCGCTGCGCCATGAGTTCGGGCTGGACAAGCCCCTGTGGCAGCAGTACATCGACTACATGGTCAACCTGTTCCAGGGAGACTTCGGCAAGACCTTCGGCGGCCGCCCGGTCATCGACGAGATGAACCAGGCGTTCCCGGTCACCCTCCGGCTCACCGGGGTGGCCCTCGTCATCGAGATGATCGTCGGCATCGGCCTCGGCGCCTGGGCCGGCCTCAAGGCGGGCAAGGCCGCCGACACCGGCGTCCTGGTCTTCACACTGATCGTCATCTCGATGCCGGTCTTCGTCCTCGGCTACCTCGCCCGGTTCCTCTTCGCGGATGAACTCGGCTGGCTACCGCCCAACGTCCAGGACTCCACCAATCTCCAACAGCTGCTGCTGCCCGGCTTCGTACTCGCCATGCTGTCCATGGCATACGTGGCCCGGCTGACCCGCACCACCTTCGCGGAGAACCTGCGCGCCGACTACATGCGCACCGCGCTGGCCAAGGGCCTGCCGCGGCGCCGCATCGTCGGTGTCCACCTGCTGCGCAACTCGCTCATCCCGGTGATCACCTTCCTCGGCACCGACGTGGGCAGCCTCATCGGCGGCGCGGTCGTGACCGAGGGCATCTTCAACGTCCAGGGTGTCGGGAACCTGCTCTACAAGGCGCTCGGGCAGCGTGAGGGCACCACGATCGTCGGCACCGTCACGGTCTTCGTCCTCATCATCCTGCTGATCAACCTGCTGGTCGACCTGCTGTACGCGGTCCTGGACCCGAGGATCCGTTATGCCTGACGTGACCAAGACCAAGACCAAGCCCGACACGGGGATCGGCACCGGGCCCTTGCAGGCCGCCGAGGACGCCGTTCTGGCCCCCGGCGCCGTCTCCCAGGGCAAGCCGCGCTCCCTGTGGGGCGACGCCTGGTACGAGCTGCGCCACCGGCCGATGTTCTGGATCTCGGCGGTCCTGCTGGTGCTGCTGCTCCTGATCGCCGCCTTCCCCGGTGTTTTCACCGGCGCCGACCCGCGCGACGGCGATCTGACCAAGCACTTCCTGACCAAGCCGGAGCTGACGCACTTCTTCCAGGCGGACTGGTTCGGCTACGACGGCCAGGGGCGCTCGATCTACGCGCGTGTCATCTACGGCACCCGCGCCTCGATCCTGGTCGGTGTCGGCACCACCCTCGCCGTCACGATCGTCGGCGGGGTGTTCGGCATGCTGGCGGGCTACTTCGGCGGCTGGATCGACACGATCATCTCCCGGGTCACCGACATCTTCTTCGGCCTGCCGTTCCTGCTCGGCACCATGGTCGTGATGAACGCCTTCACCGAGCGCAAGGTGTACGTCGTCATCGGCGCCCTGGCGTTCCTCGGCTGGACCACGATCGCGCGTGTCACGCGCAGCTCGGTGATCACAGCCAAGCAGGCGGACTACGTGGTGGCGGCGCGCGCCCTCGGCGCCGGTACGCCCAGGATCCTGCTGCGCCATGTGCTCCCGAACGCGATCGCCCCGACGATCGTCGTCGCCACGATCGCCCTCGGCGCGTACATCTCCGCCGAGGCCACGCTGTCCTTCCTGGGCCTGGGCCTCGCCGACCCGACGGTCTCCTGGGGCGTCGACATCGCCTCGGCCAAGGACGCCATCCGCGACAACCCGCATGTGATGCTGTTCCCGTCGGGGATGCTGAGCCTCACCGTCTTCGCGTTCATCATGCTCGGCGACGCGGTGCGCGACGCCCTCGACCCCAAGCTGCGCTGAGGAGGGCGTACGTGACCACCATCGAAAAGACCGCGAGCGCCCCCGCCGGGCAGCGTGAGGCCGACGACGGCACCCCGCTGCTGGAAGTCCGCGACCTGCATGTGGAGTTCCACACCCGGGACGGCATCGCCAAGGCCGTCAACGGCGTCAACTACAGCGTCAGCGCGGGCGAAACCCTCGCCGTCCTCGGCGAGTCCGGCTCGGGCAAGTCGGTGACCGCCCAGGCCATCATGGGCATCCTCGACATGCCGCCCGGGAAGATCCCGCAGGGCCAGATCCTGTTCCGCGGCGAGGACATGCTCACCATGTCCAACGAGGAGCGCCGCAAGATCCGCGGCCGGAGGATCGCCATGATCTTCCAGGACGCGCTCTCCTCGCTGAACCCGGTGCTCTCCGTCGGCTACCAGCTCGGCGAGATGTTCCGGGTCCACCAGGGCCTGTCCAAGAAGGCGGCCAAGGCCAAGGCCATCGAGCTGATGGACCGGGTGCGCATTCCGGCGGCGAAGGAGCGGGTGGGCGACTATCCGCACCAGTTCTCCGGCGGTATGCGCCAGCGCATCATGATCGCCATGGCGCTGGCCCTGGAGCCGGACCTGATCATCGCGGACGAGCCGACCACCGCCCTGGACGTCACCGTCCAGGCCCAGGTCATGGACCTGCTCGCGGAGCTTCAGCGCGAGTACAACATGGGCCTGATCCTCATCACCCACGACCTCGGCGTCGTCGCGGACGTCGCCGACAAGATCGCGGTGATGTACGCGGGCCGGATCGTCGAGACCGCTCCGGTCCACGAGCTCTACAAGCGCCCGGCCCACCCGTACACCCAGGGCCTGCTGGAGTCGATCCCGCGCCTGGACCTCAAGGGCCAGGAGCTCTACGCGATCAAGGGCCTGCCGCCCAACCTGCTCAACATCCCGACCGGCTGCGCCTTCAACCCGCGCTGCCCCAAGGCGCAGGACATCTGCCGCACCGACGTCCCTGTGCTGGAGCCGGTCACCGAGCAGAACGGCACCCCGCTGCCGGGCCGCGGCAGCGCGTGCCACTTCTGGAAGGAGACGATCCATGGCTGACACCGAGAAGACCCCCGAGGCCGTGGACGCCACCCCCAACGTCACCGAGGTCGAGGTCGTCGAGGCCGCCACGGAGGAAGCGGCCGTCGCCGCCATCGACGCCCCCGTCGAGCGCGGCGAGCCCATCCTCCAGGTACGGAACCTGGTCAAGCACTTCCCGCTGACCCAGGGCATCCTCTTCAAGCGCCAGATCGGCGCGGTCAAGGCCGTCGACGGCGTCTCCTTCGACCTCTACCAGGGCGAAACCCTCGGCATCGTCGGTGAGTCCGGCTGCGGCAAGTCGACCGTCGCCAAGCTGCTGATGACCCTGGAGACCGCGACCGCGGGCGAGGTCTTCTACAAGGGCCAGGACATCACCAGGCTGTCCGGCCGTGCCCTCAAGGCCGTCCGGCGCAACATCCAGATGGTGTTCCAGGACCCGTACACCTCGCTGAACCCCCGTATGACGGTGGGCGACATCATCGGCGAGCCCTTCGAGATCCACCCCGAGGCGGCGCCGAAGGGCGACCGCCGCCGGAAGGTCCAGGACCTCTTGGACGTCGTCGGGCTCAACCCCGAGTACATCAACCGCTATCCGCATCAGTTCTCCGGCGGTCAGCGCCAGCGCATCGGCATCGCGCGCGGGCTGGCCCTCAATCCGGAGATCATCATCTGCGACGAGCCGGTCTCCGCGCTGGATGTGTCCGTCCAGGCACAGGTCATCAACCTGATGGAGAAGCTGCAGGACGAGTTCAACCTCTCCTACCTCTTCATCGCCCACGACCTGTCCATCGTCCGCCACATCTCCGACCGCGTCGGCGTGATGTACCTGGGCAAGATGGCCGAGATCGGCACCGACACCGAGATCTACGACCACCCCACCCACCCGTACACCCAGGCCCTGCTCTCCGCGGTCCCGGTCCCCGACCCGGAGTCCCGCGAGGGCCGCGAGCGCATCATCCTCGCCGGCGACGTCCCCTCCCCGGCCAACCCGCCCTCCGGCTGCCGCTTCCGCACCCGCTGCTGGAAGGCCGAGGACCGCTGCGCGAAGGAGGTCCCCCTCCTCGCCATCCCCGAGCGCTTCGCGGGCTCGGACTCGCCCGCGGCGCACGAGTCGGCGTGCCACTTCGCGGAAGAGAAGGACGTGGTCCACGCGTAGCGTTCTTCGCTTCGGCCATGACGAGGGCCGCCCGGACCGTGCCGACGGTCCCGGCGGCCCTCGTGGTGGTGCCAGTGCTCGGACGGCGGCCCGGGCGGGCACCGGCTGCGGCAGGCCGTCGCCGGAGTCCCATACGGTGACGCGGAAGTCGGGCAGCGCGGGCTCCCAGTCCATGCTGACGTAGGAGTCGGTCTCGGTGTTGCGGTACGCGTTGGTGACCAACTCGGAGACGAGCAGTTCTGCGGTGTCGACGATGCAGTCGAGGCGGGCCGCTTTGAGGACGTGGCGGATGGTGGCCCGGACGACGCCCACGGCGCGGGGGTCGTGGGGGATGAACAGGCCGTAGGACCAGGGCTCTTCGGGCGTGCGCATGTGGCAGCGCGCGGGCCTGAAGCAAGCAATTGGGTGCCGGAGCTGCCCGACAGGCAACGAGAGGCGGCCAGGCCTCAGGCGCGGCGGGCTGCCCAGACGGTGCGCTCGGTGCGTACGGCGAGGTCGTCGCGGCGCAGAATGCTGTGCGGGCTGTCGGCGTCGAGGAGCTCGTCGAGTGCGGCAAGGTCTTCGGGGCTGAGAGCTGGCGCGGCGACGCCGCGGATGCGCTGCAGGCTGCCGTGGGCGTAGCGGCCGATGGCTTCGCTGCGGTTGCCTGCGATGTTCACAGTGATGGTGCGCTCGCCCTCGACGGCGAACCCGGCGGCGGACAGCATCGGTCCCCAGTCAGCGCCGCGGTGCGGGACGCGCTCGGCGTGGAAGCTGTCGGTCGCCCTGTGGCAGCGTTCTTCGAGACCGGGCCGATTCTCGGGGGCGTCCGCGGGCAGGAAGCGGGGCAAGCCGTCCAGCTCGACGACGGCGAACAGGCCGCCCGGGGCGAGCAGGTCGTGGACGCTGGTCAGGGCGCGGTCGGGGTGGGCCATGTGGTGCATCGAGGCCGAGGCCCACACCAGGTCCGGCGCCCCGAGATCGGGCCAGTCAGCAGCGTCGAGGTCGGCCTGCACGGTGCGCACGCGCCCCTCCGCTCCACGGGTGCACGCCTTCTCGCGCAGGAGCTGCAGGTGCCCGGCCGAGGTGTCGACCGCGGTGATGTGCGCCTCAGGGAAACGCTCGAGGAGCGCGAAGGTGCCCGCCCCCGTGCCGCAGCCCAGATCCACGATCTGGTGCGGCTCGGCCTTCAGCGGGAGCCATGCGGTGATGAATGCGAGGTGCTCGGCGAGCACCTCGGCATCCAGGTCGAGGATCTCCGCTTGGCCGCCATCATCGTGCGCCTGGTGGTGGCCGTCTTCGCCGTGAGGGGTGTGCCGGTGCGCTTGGGGCATAGCAACACCGTAAAACGCTCATGCGCCTGGAGCGCAGCTGCTTGCGGAGTACGCAAGAAGGTCGCTTCGCCTGCTGCCCATCACGCAAGATCCCGCCCGCGCTGGGCCTCCGGCACACCGTCACTCACCGGGACTCTGAGCGTCGCTGCAGTCGCTGACCTCGGTGGCATCGCGTTGGTGGCCGCGGCGGGCGTCGCGGTCGAAGATGCCCATGATCTCGCATGGCCCGCCCTCGGCGCCGATCGCGTGCGGCATCATGGTGGGGAACTCGGCAGCCTGGTTGGTCTCGATGCGGAACCGGCGATGGCCGAGCATGAGGATGGCGGCGCCGGAGAGGACCACAAGCCATTCGCGGCCGGGATGGGCACGCATGCGGGCGGGGTTGTCGGGCGGCGGTTCAGTCATCCGCTGGCGCATCACGCTCATGCCGGGGTCACCCTTTACAGGCCAGCGCATCAGGCCGTGGGTGCCGTCGATCATCGGGCTGATGACGACATCATCGGCGGCGTTCTCCACCAGCTGGTCCAGGGTGGTGTCCAGGGCGCGGGCGAGGGTGACGAGCTGGTCCAGGGCGAGGCGGCGCCGGCCGTTCTCGATGCGGCTGAGTGAGGACTGGCTGAGATTGGCGCGGGTGGCCAGCTCTTCCAGGGACCAGCCCTGGGCGACCCGCAGGGCGCGGATCCGCTTGCGTACGAGGCTGTCCAGCTGCCCATCTTCTTGCGTCATAGGCAAGATGGTATGCCCTTGCTGCAACGCAGGCTTAACGTCGAGTGCAGGTGGCCCGGAAGAGGGGGCCACGCACGACGAAAGGGCGCGACATGTCTGCGCAGACTTTCCGCTACGAGAGCGATGAACTGCCCGCTGAGACCGAGACCGTGGATGTGGTGGTGATCGGCGGCGGCGCCGGGGGCCTGAACGGGGCCCTCATGCTGGCCCGCTCGCGCCGCTCGGTCGTGGTGATCGACAGCGGCACCCCGCGCAACGCACCCGCCGCAGCCATGCACGGCTTCATCGTCCTGGACGGCACGCCGCCGCCCGAGATCCTCGAGCGGGGACGGCAGCAGGTACGCCAGTACGGCGGCCGGATCGTGTTCGGCGAGGTGGCCTCGGCCGAGCCGGCCGCCCCGTCTGCCGAGGGAGATCTGCGGTTCACCGTCAGCCTGACGGATGGCCGCACGGTGACGGCGCGCCGGGTGCTGGTGGCCACCGGCCTGCGTGACGTGCTGCCCGAGGTGCCTGGCCTGGCCGAGCACTGGGGCCACGGCGTGGTGCACTGCCCCTACTGCCACGGTTGGGAAGTACGCGATGAGCCGATCGGCATCCTCGCCACCGGCCCAGCCTCGGTCCACCACGCCTGGCTGTTCCGCCAGCTGACCGACGACCTCATCTACTTCACCCGCGGCACCGACTTGGACGCGGACACCCACGCCCGCTTCGCCGCCCGCCACATCCGCATCATCGAGACCCCCGTGCAGGAGGTCGTCAACGACGAGAACGGCGCCCTGGCAGGCGTGCGCCTGACGGACGGCAGCGTCGTGGAGCGGCGCGTCCTGGCCGTCGCCACCCGGATGCAGGCCCGCTCCGAGGGCCTGGAGGGTCTGAAGCTGCCGATGGAGGACCTGCCCGACAACATGGGGCGCCGCTTCGCCTCCGCTATGGCCGGCACCACCGAGATCCCAGGTGTCTGGGTGGCGGGCAACGCCACCGATCTGACCGCGCAGGTCGGTGCCTCCGCCGCAGCCGGAGCCCTGGCTGGCTCCCACATCAACGCACTCCTGGCCGCCGCGGACACCGACGCTGCCCTCACGGCCGCGCAGAGCGAGAACACCGCCGCCTGACCCCCTCCGCTGCTGAACCGCGCGGCCGCGCCCAATGATCCGCGCGGTGAGCCCGTACGGGCCTTCACTTCATCAATTCGGCGACCGGCCCTGCTCCGGTGCTGATCCCGCATGCCCTCATCCGGAAGGAAGACATGAGTACGAACCAGCCTCCCCAGACGGCAGCACCAACGAGCGGTGGGGGTACACCGGATGCGCGTCAGCTGCGCGCGATCCTGATCGCCGTCTCCATCGCGCTGATGGCCGTCATCGCGTCGGTGTCCGGGCTGAACGTTGCCCAGACCCACCTGGCGGTGGAGTTCGGCGCCTCGCAGAACACCGTTTTGTGGATCATCAATATCTACACCCTGGCCTTGGCCGCACTGCTGCTGCCGTTCGGCGCCATCGGCGACCGGCTGGGCCGCAAGCCCATGCTGATCACCGGACTGACCATCTTCGGTGCTGCCGGCATCGTCGCGGGACTGGCTCCCTCGGCCGGGGTGATGATCGCCGCGCGCGTGGCCGCCGGTGTGAGCGCCGCAATGATCATGCCGATCACGCTGGCCGTCATCACGAGTACGTTCCCAGAGGAGCGGCGGGGCAAGGCGATCGGTGTGTGGACCGGTGTCGCCGGGGGCGGCGGCATCCTGGGCATGTTCCTGTCCGCGCTGCTGGTCGATGTCGCCGACTGGCGCTGGCTGTTCGTCCTGCCCGTGGTCCTGGTCGTCGTAGCCCTGGCGATGACCCTGGAGTCGGTGCCCAACTCCCGCGAGCACTCCGCTCATCCCTTCGACACCACGGGCGCATTGCTGTCCGCCGTCGCTGTAATCGGTCTGATCTTTGTTCTGCAGGAAGGCCCCGAGCGTGGCTGGACCGCCCCGGTGACTCTGATCAGCCTGATCGTCGGTGTCATCGCCGCTGTCGGATTCGCGGCCTGGGAGCTGCACCGCCGCGACGCCTCGCTGCTGGATGTGCGCCTGTTCCGTGAGCGCGGCCTGGCCAGCGGCTCCATCACGCTGCTGGTCGTCTTCGGGGTCCAGGCGGGTATCGCCGTGGTCCTCTTCCCGTTCTTCCAGGCCGTCCTGGGCTGGTCCGGGCTGCTGTCCACCATGGCGATGATGCCGATGGCCGTCATGATGATGATGACGTCCGGCCTGGCCCCCAAGATGGCCGCACGCATCGGCGCCCGCTCCACCATGACCGTGGGCGTCGCCCTGTCCACCCTCGGCCTGGCGTTGATGGCGCTGTTCGTCTCCGTCGACGGCGGCTACCTCTCCATCCTGGCCGGCATGCTCGCCATGGGCGTCGGCATGGGGCTGTCGATGACACCCTCCACCGAGGCCATCACCAGCTCGCTGCCCCGCGCCAAGCAGGGCGTTGCCTCCGCCCTCAACGACGTCACCCGTGAGTTCGGCACCGCCCTCGGTGTGGCCATGCTCGGCGCACTCCTGTCGGCCGGCTACCGCAACGCCATTGACGACAAGCTCGACAGCATCCCCCAGCAGGCCGCGGACACCGCACGCGAAGGCATCGCCAACGCCGTCGAGGTAGCACCCAACACCGGCACACACGCTCAGGACCTGATCCACGCCGCGCAGCAGTCCTTCGTGGACGGATGGCGGCAGGCCATGTGGGCAGGCGTCGCCGTCATGGGCGTGCTGCTCGTCTACATCGCTCTTCGCGGCCCGAAGGGCACAGCCCCCGCCATCGCGGACGAGACGGAAACCACACAGACCGTCGCCGCCCGATGACCACGTCGTGCCTGGGCGGATCAGGCGTCAGGCGTTGGACACCGCACCACCGCGATGCCTGACGCCCCAGCTCAGCAGCGAACGCCTCAACCGGGACACCCATGCCGAACGAGCTCCTGGACACCTTCATGACCGGCCTGTACGTCTGGGCCATGAACCATCCCTGGCCGAAGACCGGCCTGGCCTGCTCGTCATCGCCGAGAAGGGCTTCGCCTCCAAGGACTTCGCCTCCAAGGACTTCGAGACCGATCTCGCCTTCCGGGACGCCGAGTTACTTTGCCGGTCCTTCAAGCGGGAGAAGCGCCGCAAGGGCGAGCAGCTACTGAAGCCGTACGGCTAGTGCCCGACGACGGTCACTTCATGACGCAGACCTTGTGGCCCTCAATCCAGACCTTGTAGGTCTTGCCGTTGTGGGTGACCGTCTTGGTTTTGGACTTCATCTCCTTGCAGTGTTTGCCCGTCATGGTGGGCGAAGGCGTGGGCGATGGGGTCGCGGAAGCGGTACTCGTGGAGGTCACTGCCGCTCCACTGGCCAGCAGGGCCGCCGCAGCACCGGTCGCCAAGGTGCGTACGATCGAGTTCCGCATCACTGTCACCTTCTCAGATCGACTCTGAACTGCCTTTATTTCAATTCTTCGCTCGCTCTCGGCGAGGGCGCACGTCGATCACGCGTGGCGTCAGCCGACGGGTCGGCGCGTGAATGGCCGGCAGCGGGGGATGGCGATCCGGTCCGAGGTCTCCCCCACCCGCCCTCTTTGCGCCGAAGGCGCGAGACGAAACCCGCGGCCGCTCGATCCGAATGCCGTCCAGCGGCGCATGGGCCGCGCTCAGGCGCCCGCGTCAGACCTCGGCGGGCGGTGCACCAACCGTGCTCGTGGCCGCACCGATTCGGCGCCGCTCCGCCAGCATCCGGAGCAGTTCCGCCGTGGCCTGGTCGGCGGGCAGAAACGCCTCCAGGTGGAGTTCGGCGAGGGTGATGTCCGTCGCGGTGGCGAAGGAGGTCAGCGTGGTGATCAGGCGTAGCTCACCGTCCGCCGATGCCAGCCGCATGGGGACGGAGAAGCCGAAGTGGTCGGGGCCGATGGGGGACTGGGGGACGTAGGCGGCCAGTTCGTCGGTGAACGCGTCGAGGCGGGGGTCGGGGCTGCGCCGGGCCCGGGCGCGGAGGTTTTCGATGACGTGGCGGCCCCACTCGGGGAGGTTGCGGACGCGGTGAGCCATGCCGTCCGGGTGGAGCATGAGCCGGAGCATATTGACCGGGGGCACGAGCAGTTCCGGGGCCGTGTCCTCGGTGAAGACCTCGACGGCGTCATTGGCCGCCACGACGCGTCCGTACGGCGCGATGACGAGCGCCGGGTAGGGCAGATGGCCGTGCAGGATCTGCTCAAGGGCGGTACGGACCGGCCGTAGCGCGGACTCGTCCAGGCCCGACTCGGCGAACACGGGGGCGTAACCGGCCTTGCCGAGCAGGTCGTTGCGCTCCCGTAGGGACAGGCGGAGTGATTCGGCGAGCCGGATGAGGATCGCCCGGCCCGGCTGGGAGCGGCCGCTTTCGATGAAGCTCAGGTGGCGTTGGGTGGTGTCGGCCAGCGCGGCCAGTTCGAGCTGGCTGAGCCGGCGCGCCCGGCGCCGGCGTCTCAGCTCGGCGCCGACGCCCGATTGCTCGACGGTGCTGTTCACCCTCGTAGTTGTATCCGGAGGCCGTGGCAGGCGGCGATTCCCTCCAGGGAATTGCCGCACCGCGGGCCGCCTCGCAGGATCGCTCGGCACAACCACCGAACGACTGCGAAAGGCCGTTTCATGAAGAGCTACCACCTTGTTCCGGGCCATGGCCTCGCCGGGCTGACCGTCCAGGACCGTGACGAGCCCGAGCCGGGGCGTGGACAGGTCGTGGTCAGGATGCGCGCGAACTCGATCGGTTTCCGCGATCTGATGGTGCTGGCCGACAACTATCCACTGCCGATCACGGCCGGCGTGGTGCCCGGCTGCGAGGGAGTCGGCGAGGTCGTGGCCGTCGGCGCGGACGTGGGGCGGGTGAAGGTGGGCGACCGGGTGGCCGCCGCCGTCTTTCCGCGCTGGCACGACGGCCCGTTCCGGCGCGAGAACGCCGCACAGCTCGGCACCATGATCGACGGCATGCTGACCGAGTACGCGGTGCTGAGCGAGGACGGCGTCGTGCCCGTCCCGGAGCATCTGTCGTACGAGGAGGCCGCGACGCTGCCGCTGGCGGCGGTGACCGCCTGGAACGCCCTGACCACGGGCGGCGCGCCGCGCCCCGGATCGACCGTGCTGACCCTCGGCTCGGGAGCCGTCTCGCTGTTCACTTTGCGGTTCGCGAAGCTGGCCGGCGCCCGGGTGATCGTGACCACGTCCAGCGCGGCCAAGGCCGAGCGGCTGAGGGAACTCGGGGCCGACGAGGTGATCAACTACCGGGAGAGCCCGCAGTGGTGGCAGCACGTACGCGCCCTGACCGATGACCACGGCGCCGATCGGGTCGTCGATCCGTCGGGCCCACTGGAGCAGTCGCTGAAGTCCGTCGCGGTCAGCGGCGAGGTGGCGCTCGTCGGCCGATGGCTGTCCGGGGCCGAGGGGGCCAAGCCCCTCGACCCCGCGGTGCTGTTCGGCGCGGGCGCGGTGCTGCGGCGGGTCGCCACGGGGAGCCGGGCCCATTTCACCGAGCTGAACCGGGCGGTCGCGGCGCATCGGGTGCGTCCGGTGATCGACCGGGTGTTCCCGTTCGACGAGGTGCCGGATGCCTTCCGGTACGTCCAGTCGGGCGGCGGCCTCGGGAAGGTCGTCATCAGCCACGGCTGAGCCCGGCAGGCGGACTCATTCGAGTGAACCGCCGTCCGTGGGCGCCGAGAGCCCGGCGCCACGCCAGTATGATCGTGAGTATGAGCCTCGAACGTGTCACGATCACGATCCCGAGCGAGACCCTGAGCGCCGCCAAGGAAGCGGCGGACCGCGAGGGCATGAGCGTCTCGGCCTGGCTCTCGCGCGCGGCCGAGCGCGCGGCCAAGATCGAGGCGGGGCTGATCGCGGCGGAAGAGGTGTTGGCGGAGATCGGTCCACCCACCCCGGATGAACAGGCGTGGGCGGACGCGTTCATGGACACGGTCACGAGGCCGGTCGCGAACGGTGACACCGACGCTCGCGATCACGCGGCTTGATTCCACAAGCGCCGGGGGGAAATGACCGATGACCGTGCTGCGGCCTGTTGTCTACGACGCGGGAATGCTGATCGCCGCCGAGCGTTCACAGACCAAGGTCTGGAGAGCCCACCGGGCCTATCTCACCGCAGGCGGTGTGCCCCAGGTGCCCGCACCCGTGGTCGCGCAGGTGTGGCGGGACGGAGCCCGCCAGGCCCGCGTGGCGCAGTTGCTCAAGGGGTGCGACGTGGCGGCCATGGACGAGACATCGGCCCGGGAGATCGGGGAGCTACTGGGCCAGGCGGGGACCTCCGATCCCGTGGACGGGGCCGTCGCGGTGCTTGCCGTCCGGCTGGGAGCGGCGGTCGCCACCTCGGACCCCGACGACATCCGGCACTTGCTCGACCGGCTCGGCAGCCGGGGCAAGCTGGTGTCCTTGCAGCAAGTGTGATCACGAGCGCGCGGTCAGCGCAGCGTGCGGAAGAACGCCCGTACGTCGCCGATCAGCAGCTCCGGCACCTGCATCGCCGCGAAGTGCCCGCCCGCGTCGAACTCCGACCAGTGCGTGATCGTGTGGTGTGGCTCCGCGAGGCGGCGGATGGCGCCGTCTCCGTGGAATACCGCCACACCCGTGGGGATCTTGGAGCGCTCCGGGGGCGTGCTCCACACCGACGCCGCCTCCTTGTAGAGCCGACCCGCCGATCCCGCCGTATTGGTGAACCAGTAGATCGAGACGTTGGTCAGCACGGCGTCACGGTCGAGCGCGTCCGGCTTGTCGCCGTGGGCGGCGAACCAGTCGAGGTTCCAGGCGAGTTGGCCGGTGGGGGAGTCGGCGAGGCCGTAGGCCAGGGTCTGGGGGCGGGTGCCCTGGATGGCGGCGTAGCCGGACAGGTCGCGGCGCCAGCGCCGGGTCCCGGCCAGGCGGGTCTGCTCCGCGGGGGTGAGCCCTTCCAGCTGGGCCGGGTCGCCGGAGGGGATCGTCACCAGCGCGTTGACGTGCACGCCGATGACCTCGGACGGGGCCACCCGCGCCACCTCGGGGGAGATGAGCGAGCCGAAGTCGCCGCCCTGCGTCCCGTAGCGCTCGTAGCCCAGGCGCCGCATCAGCTCGTGCCAGGCGGTGGCGATGCGGCGGATGCCCCAGCCGGGCTCGCGGGTCGGGCCGGAGAAGGCGAAACCGGGGAGGGAGGGGATGACGAGGTGGAAGGCGTCGGCCGGGTCGCCGCCGTGGGCGCGGGGGTCGGTCAGCGGGCCGATGATCTCCGTGAACTCGGCGACCGAGCCGGGCCAGCCGTGGGTGATCAGCAGCGGCAGGGCGGCCGGCTCGGGGGAGCGAATGTGGAGAAAGTGCACCCGCTGCCCGTCGATGTCCGTGGTGAACTGCGGAAACGCATTGAGCCGAGCCTCCTGCGCCCGCCAGTCGAACTCCCCGGCCCAGTAGTCGGCCACCTCGCGTACGTAGTCGAGCGAAACGCCGTAGGACCAGCCGACGCCGGGGAGCTCATCGGGCCAGCGGGTGCGGGTCAGACGCTCACGCAGGTCGTCGAGGTCGGGCTGGGGGATGGCGATGCGGTAGGGGTGGATGGCGGGGCGGGCGCCGTGTGCGGTGTCGTTCATGGGGCGCACCGTAGAGCTGATTGCGGTCAGTCAGTGTCCCCATCGCTCCCGTGTCAGCGCTGACGGAGTTCTCACGGCGGCAGCCCCCTCGATGCGGCTCGCGCACGGATGGCTGTCGTGCGGATGCGGAACGTCATCTCATGGGATGTCATATGGGCCTAAGCCGGAACTCGGACCCGCTGGCCCTCGGGAGGCACCCATGCGCATCGCCGTGCGCGCTCGGTGCCTTCGGCGTGGATCGCGGGCCGTCTGTGTGCCGGTGGGCCCCGCCCTGCCGGTTCTCGGCCTGCTGGTCCTGGCCCTCGCCGCGACCGGCTGTGGTGGCGGCGACGCGCCCAAGGGTGTCGTACGGTCCTCCTGGGGCGACCCGCCGAACCCGCTGGAGCCGGCCAATATCAATGACGTCCAGGGCGGCAAGGTCCTGGACATGATCTTCCGGGGGCTCAAGCGGTACGACCCCGCGACCGGCGAGGCCAGGAACGCCCTCGCCGACCGGATCCAGTCGGCCGACCAGCGGACCTTCACCGTGACCATCAAGGACGGCTGGCGGTTCGGCAACGGCGAGAAGGTTACCGCCAAGTCCTTCGTGGACGCCTGGAACTATGGCGCGCTGCTCGACAACAAGCAGCGCAACGCGTACTTCTTCGAGTACATCCAGGGCTACGACAAGGTCCACCCGGCCACCGGCCGCCCCACCGCGAAGACGCTGTCCGGACTGCGGGTCAGGAGTGAGCGGACCTTCACGGTGAAGCTCACGCAGAAGTTCTCCAGCTGGCCCAAGACGCTCGGTTACAACGCCTACGCGCCGCTGCCCCGCGCCTTCTTCGACGACCACGCCGCCTGGCTGCGCAAACCCGTCGGCAACGGCCCGTACGAGGTGGTCTCGTACGCCAAGGGCTCGGTGATGAAGCTGCGCGCCCGCGACGGCTACCCGGGCCCCGACAAGCCCCGCAACAAGGGCGTCGAGCTGCGCGTCTACACGGACAGCAACACCGCCTACACCGATCTGCAGGCGGGCAATCTCGACCTGGTGGACGATGTGCCCGCCGCCCAGCTGAAGTTCGTCCGCTCCGACCTCGGGAGCCGGTACATCAACCAGCCCGCGGGCATCATCCAGACCCTCACCTTCCCGATGTACGACCGCCGCTGGCGGGGGCCGGGCTCGGCGAAGCTGCGGCGCGGCATCTCCATGGCGATCAACCGCGCGCAGATCACCGACCGGATCTTCCATGGCACCCGGACCTCGGCCACCGACTGGACCTCCCCGGTGCTGCGCCGCCAGGGCGGCTACCGGCCGGGCCTGTGCGGCGACGCGTGTTCCTTCGACCCGGTACGGGCCAGGGCGCTGATCAAGGCGGGCGGCGGGCTGCCCGGCGGCCGGATGACCATCACGTACAACGCCGACACCGGCTCCCACAAGGACTGGGTCGACGCGGTCTGCAACAGCGTCAACAACGTGCTGCGCAGCGACCGGGCCTGCGTCGGCAGACCGGTGGGCACCTTCGCGGACTACCGCAACAAGATGACCAACAAGCGGATGACCGGGCCGTTCCGGGCCGGCTGGCAGATGGATTATCCGCTGATCCAGAACTTCCTGCAGCCGCTGTACTACACCGACGCCTCCTCCAACGACGGCCACTGGAGCGACACCGCCTTCGACCGGCTCGTCGACCGGGCCAACGGCGAGTCGGGAGACGGAGCGGCCATCGCGGCCTTCCAGGACGCCGAGAAGATCCTCGCCACGCAGATGCCCGCCATCCCGCTGTGGTACCAGAACGGCAGCGCGGGCTACTCATCGCGGCTCGCCGGTGTGGCACTCAACCAGTTCAGCGTCCCGGTCTACGACCGGATCAAGGTCGGCTGAGCCATGGGCCGTCATGCGCTTCGGCGGCTGCTCCAGATGATCCCCGTGTTCCTGGGCACCACCTTCCTGATCTTCTTCATGGTGTACGCGCTGGGCGACCCCGTCGCGGCCCTCTTCGGCGACCGGGCCCCCGACCCGGCCACCGCCGCGCGCATCCGCAAGGACCTCTACCTCGACGAGCCGCTGTGGCGGCAGTACGCGCACTACATGGGGCAGGTCTTCAGCGGCCACTTCGGCACCGCCTTCGACGGCCGGCCCGTCACCGACCTGATGGCCGACGCTTTCCCCGTCACCCTCCGGCTGACCCTCGTCGCCGTGCTCTTCGAGATGGTCCTCGGGCTCACCCTCGGTGTCGCGACCGGGCTGCGGCGGGGGCGCGGCCTGGACACCTCGGTGCTGCTGCTGACCCTGGTCGTGGTCTCCGTCCCGACCTTCGTCAGCGGCTCGGTGCTGCAGTACGTGATCGGGGTGAAGTGGGGCTGGACCACGCCCTCGGTCGCGCCGGACGCGCCGCTGGGCCAGTTGCTGCTGCCGGGCGTCGTGCTGGGCCTGGTCTCCCTCGCGTACACCACCCGGCTCACCCGCACCTCCATCGTGGAGAACGCCCACGCCGACTATGTGCGCACCGCCGTCGCCAAGGGGCTGCCGCGCCGCCGGGTGATCGTCCGCCATCTGCTGCGCAACTCCCTGATCCCCGTGGTGACCTTCCTCGGCACCGATATCGGTGCGCTCATGGGCGGCGCCATCGTCACCGAGCGGATCTTCAACATCCACGGCGTGGGATACCAGCTCTACCAGGGCATCCTGCGCCAGAACTCCCCGACGGTCGTCGGCTTCGTGACCATCCTCGTGATCGTCTTCCTGCTGGCGAACCTGCTTGTCGACCTCCTCTACGCCGTGCTCGACCCGAGGATCCGGTATGCCTGAGCCGTTTGACACCCCCCAAGCCATCGCCCCGGCCGGCGGCGGCGCACAGGCCCTGGCCGCGACCGACACCCAGGCCCTGCGGGGCGCCCCCGCGCCCACGCCCGTGGTGCCCGCGGGCAGACGCGGCCCGGGCCGCCCCGCCGGGCGGGCCGCGGCACCCCGCGGGCTGTGGTCGGACGCCTGGCGGGACCTGCGCCGCAATCCGGTCTTCGTGGTCTCCGCCCTGGTCATCGTCTTCCTCGTACTGATCGCGATCTGGCCGGAGCTGATCACGGACGGCAATCCGTACCGCGGCGATCTGTCCAAGGCGCAGGACGGCCCGGCGCCCGGCCACCCCTTCGGCTACGACCTCCAGGGCCGCGACGTCTACACCCGCACCGTCTACGGGGCCCGCGCCTCCATCGCCGTCGGCATCTGCGCCACCGCGGGCGCGGCCCTGCTCGGCAGCGTGCTGGGCGGGCTGGCCGGGTACTACGGCGGCTGGTGGGACGCCCTGCTGTCGCGGATCGCCGATGTCTTCTTCGGCATCCCGATCCTGCTGGGCGGGCTGGTCTTCCTGTCCGTGGTCACCAGCGGGTCGGTGTGGCCGGTGGTCGGCTTCATCGTGCTGCTGGGCTGGCCACAGATCTCCCGTATCGCGCGCGGGGCCGTGCTGACCGCCAAACGGCACGACTACGTCCAGGCGGCGCGGGCGCTCGGCGCGAGCGACACCCGGACGCTGCTGCGGCATATCGCGCCCAACGCCGTGGCCCCCGTGATCGTCGTCGCCACCATCGCGCTCGGCACCTACATCTCGCTGGAGGCCACGCTGTCCTTCCTCGGCGTGGGGCTCAAACCGCCGACCGTCTCCTGGGGGATCGACATCTCGTCCGCCTCCACCCAGATCCGCAACGCCCCGCACATGCTGCTGTGGCCGGCCGGGGCACTGAGCATCACGGTGCTGGCGTTCATCATGCTCGGCGACGCGGTGCGCGACGCGCTCGATCCGAAGCTGCGCTGAGGGGCGGGGAATGAACGCACCATCCGGGTCGCAGCCCGCCGTGCCGCGGCTGCTGGACGTACGGGACCTGCGGGTCGAGTTCCGCACCAGGGACGGCGTCACCGAGGCCGTGAGTGGGGTCAGCTACGGGGTGGACGCGGGCCGGACGCTCGCGGTGCTGGGCGAGTCGGGTTCGGGCAAGTCGGTGACCGCCCAGGCGATCATGGGCATCCTCGATTCGCCGCCCGGCTTTGTGACCGGCGGGCGGATCCTCTTCCAGGGGCGGGACCTGCTGGAGCTGGGTGAGGAGGAGCGCCGCCGGGTGCGCGGTGCCCGCATGGCGATGATCTTCCAGGACGCGCTCTCCGCGCTGAACCCCGTGGTGTCGGTGGGCGCCCAGCTCGCCGAGATGTACGAGGTGCACCAGGGCCTGTCGCGCCGCGGCGCGCACGCCAGGGCCGTCGAGCTGATGGACCGGGTGCGCATTCCGGCGGCGAAGGAGCGGGCGGGCGACTATCCGCACCAGTTCTCCGGCGGTATGCGCCAGCGGATCATGATCGCCATGGCGCTGGCGCTGGAGCCGGACCTGATCATCGCGGACGAGCCGACGACCGCGCTGGATGTCACCGTCCAGGCCCAGGTGATGGACCTGCTCGCGGAGTTGCGGCGCGAGTACGACATGGGCCTGATCCTGATCACCCATGACCTGGGTGTGGTCGCCGATGTCGCGGACACCATCGTGGTGATGTACGCGGGCCGGATCGTCGAGACCGCGCCCGTACGCGACCTCTACCGCCGCCCGGCCCACCCGTACACCCGCGGGCTGCTGGACTCGGTGCCGCGCCTGGACGGTGGGGGTGCGGACAGGGGCCGGGAGCTGTACGCGATCAAGGGCCTGCCGCCCGGTCCGGCGGACCTTCCGCCCGGCTGCCCCTTCACCCCGCGCTGCCCGCGCGCCCAGGACATCTGCCGCACCGAACGGCCGCCGCTGTACGAGGTGGCGTACGGGGACGCGGCATACGGGGACGCGCCCGCGAAGCGGACCAGCGCCTGCCACTTCTGGAAGGACGAGCTCGATGCCCGCGACGCCATCGCAGCCCCCTGAGCCCGCCGCCGAGCCGGGCGAGCCCGTCTTGGAGGTGCGCGACCTGGCCAAGCTCTATCCGCTCACCCAGGGCGTCGTCTTCAAGCGCCAGGTCGGCGCGGTCAAGGCCGTCGACGGCGTCTCCTTCGAGCTGCGGCGCGGCGAGACCCTGGGCGTCGTCGGCGAGTCCGGCTGCGGTAAGTCCACCCTCGCCCGGCTGCTGGTCAACCTGGAGCGGCCGACCGCGGGGGAGATCCGCTATCGGGGCGAGGACATCACCAAGCTGTCGGGGCGGGCGCTGAAGGCCGTGCGGCGGAATATCCAGATGGTGTTCCAGGACCCGTACACCTCGCTGAACCCCCGTATGACGGTGGGCGACATCATCGGTGAGCCCTTCGAGATCCACCCGGAAGTGGCTCCGGAGGGGGACCGCCGCCGTAAGGTGCAGGAGCTGCTGGATGTGGTCGGGCTCAACCCCGAGTACATCAACCGCTATCCGCATCAGTTCTCCGGCGGTCAGCGCCAGCGCATCGGCATCGCGCGCGGGCTGGCCCTCAACCCGGAGATCATCATCTGCGACGAGCCGGTCTCCGCGCTGGATGTGTCCGTGCAGGCCCAGGTCGTCAATCTGCTGGCGCGGCTCCAGGAGGAGTTCGCCCTCTCCTACCTCTTCATCGCCCACGATCTGTCCGTCGTCCGCCATATCTCCGACCGGGTGGCGGTGATGTATCTGGGCCGCTTCGCCGAGCTCGGAACCGACACCGAGATCTACGACCACCCGACCCATCCGTACACCCAGGCCCTGCTGTCCGCGGTCCCGGTGCCCGATCCGGAGCGCCGCGAGGGCCGTGAGCGCATCCTTCTGGCCGGTGACGTGCCCTCTCCGGCCAACCCGCCCTCCGGGTGCCGCTTCCGCACCCGCTGCTGGAGGGCCGAGGACCGCTGCGCGGTGGAAGTGCCCCGGCTCGTGGTGCCCCCGGCCTTCGAGGCCCCGGGCGGCCCGGCCGCGCACCCCTCGGCCTGCCACTTCGCCGGGGTCGGCGGGAGCGGCCCCCGCCAGGCCGGGGCCGTGCGAGCCGGACCAGGCCGTCAGACGGGCGGTTCCGCGGCCTCCACCGCATAGCCGGGCACGGAGGGCCAGCGGACCGTCAGCACCACCGACTCCTCCTCCGCGATCCAGGAGTGGTCGACTCCGCGCCCCCAGACGACGTAATCGCCCTGCTGTTCCAGGAGAACGCTGCGGCCGGGCAGCTCGACGCGGAAGCGGCCGCTGATGAGGACCAGGAGCGCGGTCCGCTCCTCGCCGCGCACCCACTCGGCTCGTTCGTCACCCGGAGGGTGCACACCCCACTTGATCTCCACGGCATCGCTGTGGCGGGGATCGTCGGCGTCCTTGAAGTGCCCGAGGATCCATCCCCGGTCCAGTGCGGCGTCCTTGCCTGCGTTGCCCACGTATACGGTGTCGTTCACGCATGTGGACGCTAGCAGGGTTCAGTCCTTGTGAACCTCCTGGTGGATCTCCTCCGCCGCGATCAGCGCCGGGTCGAGGATCACATCCTGCTCGCGGGCCGCGACGCTGGGGGCCTCGGGGAAGTGGCAGGCGGACAGATGGCCCTCGTGGTTGCCTTCGAGGCGGATCAGCGGGGGCTCCTCCCGCGCGCACTTGTCCTGGGCCTTCCAGCAGCGGGTGCGGAAGCGGCAGCCGGAGGGCGGGTTGATGGGGGAGGGGACGTCGCCGGCGAGGCGGATGCGCTCGCGGCGCGCGGTGCCGCGCGCGGTGCCGCTCGCCTCGGAGGCTGCTTTCGCGTCTTCGTCCTCGGCCACCAGGACGGCCTCGGGGACCGCGGAGAGCAGGGCGTGAGTGTAGGGGTGACGCGGGCGGAGGTAGATGGAGTCGCGGTCGCCGACCTCGACGATCTTGCCGAGGTACATGACCGCGACGCGCTGCGAGAAGTGGCGCACGACGGCGAGGTCATGGGCGATGAAGAGGAAGGCGATGCCCAGCTCGCGGCGGAGCTCCTGGAGGAGGTTGACGACCTGGGCCTGGATGGACACGTCGAGCGCGGAGACCGGTTCATCGGCGACGATGAGCTTGGGTTCGAGGGCGAGCGCGCGGGCGACGCCGATGCGCTGGCGCTGGCCGCCGGAGAACTCATGGGGGAAGCGGTTGTAGTGCTCGGGGTTCAGGCCCACGGTCTCCAGCAGTTCGCGCACCCGGGCCTCGCGGCCGCCCGGCGGCTCGATGCCGTTGATCTCCATCGGCCCGGAGATGATCGCGCCCACCGTCTGCCGGGGGTTCAGCGAGGAGTACGGGTCCTGGAAGATCATCTGGATCTCGGAGCGGATCGGCGCCAGCTGTTTGCGGTCCGCGTGGGTGATGTCCTGGCCCTGATAGGTGATGGTCCCCGCGGTGGGTTCCAACAGCCGGGTCAGCAGGCGGCCGGTGGTGGATTTGCCGCAGCCGGACTCGCCGACCAGGCCGAAGCTCTCGCCCGCCCGCACGGTCAGATCGATGCCGTCCACCGCCTGGACGGCCCCGACCTTCCGTCTGAAGGGGAAGCCGCCCATGATCGGGAAGTGCTTGGTCAGCTTCTCCGCGACCAGGAGGGGTTCCCCGGACGCGGCCGACGCGTTGCTGCTCATGGTCCGTGTCTCCTAGGCCAGCCGGGGCTTGATCTGCTCGATGAAGATGGTCTGCTTGCGGTCGGCGGCCAGATGGCAGGCCGCGCCCCGCCCGTCGGGCAGCGAGGGGCGCTCGGTGGCGCACCGGTCGTCGTCGACCTCCTGGGTGTGGGCGCAGCGCGGGTGGAAGGGGCAGCCGGGCGGTGGGGACAGCAGGCTGGGCGGAGCGCCGGGGATGGGGCTCAGCGGCTCGTCGACGGCGGAGTCCAGCCGCGGCATGGAGCCCAGCAGCCCCCAGGTGTACGGATGCTGGGGGGCCCGGAGCACTTCGCGGACCGTGCCGCGCTCCACGGCCCGGCCGGCGTACATGACCAGCAGATCGTCGGCGGTGTTGGCGACCACGCCCAGGTCGTGGGTGATGAGGATGATCGCGGAGCCGAACTCCTGCTGGAGATCCTTGAGCAGGTCGAGGATCTGGGCCTGGACGGTGACGTCCAGGGCGGTGGTCGGCTCGTCGGCGATGAGCAGATCGGGGTCGCAGACCAGGGCCATGGCGATCATCGCGCGCTGCCGCATACCGCCGGAGAACTGGTGCGGATAGTCGCGCACCCGCAGCTTGGCGTTGGGGATGCCGACCTTCTCCAGCATCTCGATGGCGCGCCCCCACGCCTCGCGCTTGGAGGCCCCGGTGTGCTTGCGATAAGGCTCGGCGATCTGGCGGCCGACGGTGTAGTACGGCGAGAGGGCGGTGAGCGAGTCCTGGAAGATCATCGCCATCTTGTTGCCGCGCAGCTTCTCCAGCGCGCGCTCGGGCGCCCCGGTCAGCTCCTGGCCGTCCAGCACGATCTCGCCGCGGATCTCCGTGTTGCGCGGGTCGTGCAGTCCGAGGACGGCGAGGTTGGTGACGGACTTGCCGGAGCCGGACTCGCCGACGATGCCGAGGGTGCGCCCGCGCTCGAGGTCGAAGGAGAGGCCGTCCACGGCCTTGACGACGCCGTCCTCGGTGGCGAAGCGCACATACAGGTCGCGCACGGACAGGAAGGCGTCGCCCGCGGCGGGGGCGGGGGTGGCCTCGGACTTGGTCAGGGTGGTCACGTCGGTCGTACTCCTAGGCGAGGCGCACGCGCGGGTCGATGACGGCGTACAGCGCGTCGACGATGATGTTGGCGATGACGATCGCCGTGCAGCTGAAGAGCATCACGCCCATCAGCATCGGGAGGTCCTTCTCGGTCACCGACTCCACGGCGAGCCGGCCCAGGCCGTGCAGGGTGAAGGTGAACTCCGTGATCATCGCTCCGCCGAACAGCGAGCCCAGGTCGATGCCGACAATGGTGATGATCGGGGCGATCGCGCCGCGCCAGGCGTAGCGGAAGAAGACCGTACGCCCCGACATCCCCTTGGCCCGCGCGGTGCGCACATGCTCCTCGTTCAGCTGCTCGACCATCTGGGAGCGCGTCATGCGGCTGTAGTTGGCGATGAAGATGATGGAGAGCACCAGCCAGGGCAGCAGCAGCCCGCTGAACCACTTGGCCGGATTCTCGGTGATCGGCGTGTACTCGGGCCGGTCGATCAGGCCCCAGGTGTCGACCAGCAGCCACAGCGCGATGACGCCGACGAAGTAGATCTGCAGCGAGTTGCCTATCAGCGACAGGGAGCTGAAGAACTTGTCGGTGAAGGTGCCGCGCTTGGCCGCCGCGATCATGCCGATGGACACCCCGATGACCAGGAACACGGCGGCGCCGCCGACTGCGAGCGAGAGCGTCGTGGGGTAGCGGTCCAGGATGGTCTCCCAGACCGGCTGGGAGTTGCGGAAGGAGTAGCCGAAGCAGGGGGCCGGGCAGTGGCCGATCTCGAAGTCCCGGCCGGCGAAGATGCCGACCAGATAGTGCCAGTACTGGAGCGGGACGGGCTCGTCGAGGCCCAGGTTCTTGTTGATGAGGGCGATGGCGTCCGGGCCGCAGTTCTTGCCGCAGGCCAGCTGCGCCGGCTCGGAGGGCAGCGCGAAGAAGAGGAAGAACGTGATCGCGCTGATCAGGAGGATGATGACGATCGCGCCGAGAGAGCGGCGTACGAGGAAACGAAGCATGGCGTCGCGGGTCTTCCGGTACGGGCGCCTTGGGCGACCAGGGCGGATCGGACGGGCGGCGCTGTCCGCCACCCGCGGAGGGTGGCGGACAGCGTGCCCTGGGGGCTGATGGGGTAACCGACTGCTACTTCACATACACCGCGGTCGGGTCGGCGGTTCCATACACCGAGTGGTACTTGATGCCACCGAGGCCCGAACCCCAGATGTTCCACTGGCGGTTGTAGAAGAGCGGGACGGCCGGCACATCGTCGGTGAGGATCTTGTTGGCCAGTGTGACCCACTCACCCGACGCCTTCTCCACGTCCGTGATCTTCAGGATGCGGGCGATCTCGGAGTCGACCTTGCTGTCCTTGAGGTGCCAGTAGTTCTGCGAGCCGTCGGCGACGTTCTTGCTGTCGAACAGCGGCGGGACCACGGTCGAGCCGACCGGCCAGTCGGCGCCCCAGGAGGCGCGGTAGATGTCGAAGCCGTTGTCGACCTTGGCGATCTCGGTGGTGTAGTTGTTGGAGTCGATCTCCTTCTTCTCCACCTTGAACCCGGCCGCCTCCAGAGCCTTGACGACGACCACGGAGACGTTCTGGTACTCGGTGGTGTTGGGGTAGGCGTAG
Organism: Streptomyces sp. NPDC059679; assembly: GCF_042734105.1. Classification (NCBI taxonomy): domain Bacteria; kingdom Bacillati; phylum Actinomycetota; class Actinomycetes; order Kitasatosporales; family Streptomycetaceae; genus Streptomyces; species Streptomyces sp. NPDC059679. The sequence continues at coordinate 66,755 of NZ_JBHWES010000025.1, forward strand.
ACGATCTCCTGCCCCTCCTTGCCCGCCTCCTTCAGCAGCTCCTTGGCCTTCTTGGTGTCGCCGCCCTCGTTCCCCTTCTTCGTCTTGCCGAAGGGGTCGAAGTTCTTCCACCCGGCGAGCGAGGGAGCCAGCAGGTTGCCCGCCACCTGCCCGGCCCGTTTGCCGCCGAACTGGCCGAGGATCTGGTCGTTGGGCATGGCGTAGGCGAGGGCCTGCCGGACCTTCTTGTCCTTGATCCGGTCCATGTTGATGGCCATGTAGTCGACGTACGGCTGCACCTCCAGGAAGGTGCGCGACTTGGTGCCCGGGTCCTTGGCGACCTCCTGGGCGGCCTCAACCGTGACCGCGTTGGTGAAGCTCATCGCCTGCTTGTCGCTGCCCCGCTCGGCCAGCAGCCGGCGGGCGGAGTCGGGTTCCTGGATGCCGAAGCGGATGTCGAACTTGTCCGGGTACTGGTGGCGGACCGCGTCCGTCTGCGGGTCCCACTTGTCGTTGCGCACCAGGGTCAGCGACTTGCCCGGGTTCAGCTTTTCGATCTTGTACGGGCCGGAAGAGACCGGGTGGTTGTTGTACTTGTCGGCGGTGTCCTTCTTGCCGTCGGAGGGCACCGCGCCGACGTTCGGCATGGCGACCGCGTACGGGGTGTCCGCGTGCGGCGCCTTGAAGTGGAAGACGATCGTCTTGTCGTTCGGGGTGTCGAGCACGTCCTTGGGCAGGTGCTTGCCCTTGTACGGGCCGTCCGGCAGCGCCTTGCGGAAGCTCTGGCCGTCGCCCGAGAGCCACTGCGGGATGTACAGCGGACCGTCGGTGGCCCACTTGGCGTAGAGCCGCTCGATGGACTGCCGGACATCGGCGGAGGTGATCGGGGACCCGTCCTCGAACTTGAGGTTGTCCTTGAGCGTGTACGTCCAGGTCTTACCGCCGTCCGAGGACTTGCCGGTGTCGGTGGCGAGGTCGCCGACCAGCTTCACCTGGCCCTTGTCGTCGACCTTGTAGGTGGTCAGCGACCGGTTGTAGAGCATCTGGACGGTCAGCATGTCGGCGTAGTAGATCTGTGCCGGGTCGAGATAGGTGAAGGCGTCACGCTGCAGGACGTTGACCGTCCCGCCCTTCTTGGCGCCGGGCACGTCGGCCGCCGGGCCGGTGGAGTCGGTCGCGGTGCCGAGCGAGTAGTTCTCGGCCCTGGCCTTGTCGGGCTTGTTCTCGACGGGATCCTCCTCGTTGCCCCCGCCGCTGCTGCAGGCCGAGAGCACGAGGGCCCCGATCGCCAGAGAGACGGCCGCGAGCCGCCCTCTGCCCCGTGTGGATGAGGTCATGTGTCGTTGCACCTGCCTAGCGCTTAGTCTTCGGATCGAATGCGTCCCGGACCGAGTCCCCGAGCAGGTTGAAGGCCACCACGAAGATCACCATGGCCACGCCCGGGAAGAACATGTACGTGATGTCGTTCTGGTAGTGCCTGGCGCCGGTGGCGAACATCCGGCCCCAGTCGGGGGTCGGCTCGACGAGCCCGACTCCCAGGAAGGAGAGCCCGGCCTCGGCGGTCACGAAGGTCGGCAGCATCAGCGTCGACTGCACCAGGATCGGCGTCCACAGATTGGGCAGCAGCTCCTTGCGGATGATCCTCCACGGGGAGGCGCCGGTCACCTTCGCGGCCTCCACGAACTCCCGCTCGCGCAGGCTGAGTACCTGTCCGCGCAGCAGCCGCGCCAGGCCCATCCAGCCCAGCGCCCACTGGACCAGGATCAGAGTGATGACCCGTAGATAGGTCGGCGTCTCCTTCTCCGGATTGACGAAGAGCGAGTAGACGACGGGCGTGAAGGCCACGAACGAGAGCTGGGCCGGGAAGGCGAGCAGCAGATCGATGAAGCGGCCGAGGAAGTAGTCGGTCCTGCCGCCCATATAGCCGGCCGTGACGCCGACGAGGATGCCGGTGAGGGTGCACAGGAGGGTGACGGCGACCGCGATCAGCAGCGAGGTCCGTATGCCGTACAGGAGTTGGGTGAACACATCCCGGCCGAGCTGGGGCTGGAGGCCGAACCAGAACTCGCCGTCGATGCCCCCGTTGGGCTTGATGGGGTAGTAGAACTCGTTGAGCAGCCCGGGCCTGTCGAGTCCGTAAGTGGTGTACGGGTTCTTGCCGTACAGCCAGGCGATCACGGGCGCAAGTAAGGCGATCAGAAAGAAGAAGATCACGACGTAGGCCGAAATCACGCCTGTCTTGTCGCGTTTGAAACGCCGCCACATTAACTGGCCGGGTGACCGGCCCACCAACGGCGTGCCGTCCTTGCCGACTTCTGCCGTCGGCACGGCATCCGGGCCGGGCGCGTTCGCCCCGGGCGCGGCGGCCTGGGAAGGACTCGTCATCGCGTAGCGCCCCCCGCACTGATCGCTGTGTCTGTTTCGCGCTGGTCTACTCGCGTCATGTCGTTCCCGTCCGCCGGTGGTCGTGCGCGGTTCGGGATGAGCGGACTTTCGCAACCGAATAACAGCTCAGTCAAGGGGCCAGCGGAAGCGGAAGGGGTGCTCGCGGCAACCTTGAGCGAACATTTTGCAGATCGAGGTCCCGGCGTGCTTGACAGAGATCACTGGATGGCGACAAAGAGTGAGCAAGGCACATCAAACGCGTTAACACGCAAGCAACTTGGCTGACGCGATACCGATATACGGACGCGTCAGGCTGAACTGCGTACGGCCGTGCGGGTGCCGTAGACCGGCCGGGGCGCGCCATGTCGCCCCGGCCGGTCGCTTGTGCCGGCACATTGCTGACGCCGGGACGGTTGATCAGGGGCCGGGGCGGGGCAAACCTACAGCCATGGGGCAGGGACGGATACTCAACCGCGGCGCGCGCACCTTCGGGGCGCTGGTATGCGCTGTTCTCGGGCTGATCTCACTGGCGTGGATCGTCCGGGACTTCGACAAGGCCGACGAGGCCAGCCATGTCTGGTGGACCTGGGCCGGGGTACCGTACCGGCTCCCGGACAGCATCTTCGGCACATCCCTCGCCGACCCGCTCCTGCTCGCCGTGTACGTGGCCGCCGGAATCGCGGCGCTGCGGTCGTCGGCCGCCGCCGGGGCGCTGGGCTCGGCCGCCGTCGCCACGGTCGCGCTGCGCCTGCCCAGCCTGTGGAATCTGCACGCCGACTGGATGCAGGGCATCCCCGACGGGCTGAAGACCCGCGCGCAGCTGAGCTCGTGGGCGGCGGTCGTGCTCGGGGGCGTTCTGCTGGCGGTCGTGGCCGCCGCCCGGCGCCCGGCCGATGGGACCGCCCCCGACTACGCCGTCTCGCCCGCCGACAGCCCGCCCGGCCGGCCGAGGCCCGGGGTCGCGGTGACGGCGGCGCTGTTCCTGGGGGCCGTCGCGGTCGTCGAGGGCGCCTGGCAGATCTACTGGGCCCAGAAGCGGGGCTGGGACATCTACGAGCACCAGCTCACCGGCAAATACATGCTCACCACGCTGCTCTCGCCGCCCGGGGCATGGGCGGCCTGGACGGCGATCGCGCTGGCCCTGACGGCCGCCTTCGCGGCGCTCGGCCGGGCGCCGCTGGCCCGGCCGCTGGGGATGACGGCGGCCGCCCTGGTGCTGGGCGACGGGGTCACCGCGATCTCCGCGTACATCAAGTTCGACTACCTCGAGCACTTCGACGACCTGCCGACCGTGGGCGTGCTCTCCGTGCTGACCGGGTTCCTCGAGGGGGTCGTCGGGCTGGTCGCGCTGATCGTGCTGGCGCAGCCCGCCGACCCCGCGGACGACCCTCCGCTGGCCGGATGGGGCCAGCCCGCGGCTCAGCCGTACGGGGGCTACGGCGGGTACGGAGGCTACGGCGGCGCGGCGGGCGGCGGTTACGGGCCGGCGGACGGTGGCTATGGGCCGGCGGGCGGAGCGGGCGGTGGCTACGGCTACACCCCGCCCACGGCCCCGCCCGGCCCGCCGCCCACGACCCCGCCCGCCGCCCCGCCGCCGCCCGCAGCTCCGCCCCCGCCCTCCCCGCCCGCGACCCCTCCTCCTCCGCCGCCCGGCTGGTAGGCAGGCCCCGCTCAGCTCAGGCCGAGCGAGCGCCTGAGGAAGTCCACCTGGAGCAGGAGCAGGTTCTCAGCGACCTGTTCCTGCGGGGTCATATGGGTCACCCCGGACAGCGGCAGCACCTCATGCGGGCGCCCGGCCGCGAGAAGGGCCGAGGAGAGCCGCAGGGTGTGCGCGGCGACCACATTGTCGTCGGCCAGGCCATGGATGATCATCATCGGGCGGTGCGGTTCCGCCGCGCCGTACAGCCCCTCGTCGGTGACCAGCGAGTTGGCGGCGTAGACCTCCGGCTGCTCGTCGGGGTGGCCGAGATACCGCTCGGTGTAGTGGGTGTCGTACAGCCGCTGATCGGTCACCGGGGCGCCCACGACGCCCGCGTGGAAGACGTCGGGGCGGCGCAGCACCGCGAGCCCCGCCAGAAGGCCGCCGTAGGACCAGCCGCGGATGGCGACCCGGGAGAGGTCGAGCGGATAGCGCTTGGCCAGCGCCGCCAGCGCGTCGACCTGGTCCTGAAGGCTCACGCCCGCCAGGTCGTCGCGGACGGCCTTCTCCCAGGCGGGGGAGCGGCCGGGGGTGCCGCGGCCGTCGGCGACGATCACCGCGAAGCCCTGGTCGGCGAACCACTGCGAGGTCAGATGGGCGTTGTGGGAGGCCAGCACGCGCTGGCCGTGCGGGCCGCCGTAGGGGTCCATGAGGACGGGCAGCGGCCCGTCGTCCGCGGTGTGGCCGGCCGGCAGCAGCACGGCGCAGGGGATCTGGCGCTCGCCCGCGTGGACCAGCTGCGGGCGGGCGGTGATGACGGGCCGCTCGGCGTACGAGGCGATCTCGGCGAGGCGGTCGGCGGAGCCGTCGGCGGTGAGCCCGAACACCTCGACCGCCGCGCCGGGCCGGTCCGGTTCGGCGCACGCCAGGACGATCACCTCGCCGCCGCGCACCGCGGACCGCACGGCGGGGCCGGGCCGCTTGTCGACCGCCTCCCAGCCGCCCTGGTCGCCGCTGCCGCGGTACCACGCGCGGAAGACCCCGATGTCGCCGGGCTGTTCGGGCAGTTCGGCGTCCGCGCCCGGCGAGGCGGAGAAGAGCACGTCCTCCTCGCCGATGTCGAGGACCGCCCGGACGTGCAGCGCGCCCGAGGTCAGCTTGCGGTCGCCGACCATCAGCACCCGGGCGCCGCCCTCGTCCGCGATGCGAACGAGCCGCCCGTCCGGCGTCCATCCCGGTACACCAGGGAAAAGATCAAGCCAGACCGGGTCCTCGTCCACATGGACGGTACGGGTGCGCCCGGTGGCGGTGTCCACGGCCAGATAGACCTGGCTGCGCTGGTCGCGGGCCTGGACCAGCAGCAGCGGCGGGCCGTAGGAGGACCAGTGCACCCGCGCCAGATACGGATGGCGCCGCCGGTCCCATTCGATCTCGGTGCGGGACCCGTCCAGGCCCAGCAGCACCAGCCGCACCTCGGCGTTGTCGGTGCCCGCGGCCGGGTAGGCGACCTCGGCGGGCTCCCGGTCGGGGTGCGCGGGGTCGGCGATCCACCAGCGCCGTACGGGTGCGTCGTCGACCCGGGCGACCAGCAGCGCATCGCTGTCCGGCGACCACCAGAAGCCGCGCGAGCGGTCCATCTCCTCGGCCGCGATGAACTCCGCGAGCCCATAGGTGACCGTCTCGCCCTCCGGCTCGGCCAGCGCCCGGTCGCCGCCTCCCGCGCCCCCAGGGAGTTCCGTTACGCGCAGCGCGCCCTGCGCCACATAGGCGATGCGGCGTCCGTCCGGAGACGGGCGCGGGTCGATCACCGGCCCGGGCACGGGGAGTTCGCGGGTTACGCCGGCGCGCAACTCGGAGGCGAACAGCCGGCCCGAGAGTGCGAAAGCGGCCAATTCGGCGGTCAAGTCGGTGGCGTAGCCGATGACGCCCCCGGAGCCCTCCCTGCTGCGCTCGCGGCGCGCCCGCTCCTCGGCGGACAACTGCTCGTCGGCGCCGCCGAGCAGGGCGGCCGGGTCGGCGGCCGGGTACTCCCGCCGCTCGGTCAGGTCGTGCACCCACAGGAGGTTGGCGCGGTCGGTGCCGGAGCGCGAGCGCAGGAACACCACCCGCGAGTCGTCGGGCGCCACGACGAAGGCGCGCGGCGCCCCGAGGGTGAAGCGCTGGGTGCGGGCGTGCTGCCGAGGGAACGAGAGCTGTCCGGTCATGGGCCGAGCCTACGACCTGGGGCGCGCCGCTCCGGCCCCGTTGCCGCGGGCATGTTCCGCCCGTGGCGGCCGCGGAGATCAACTCGCCGAATGTGGCGAGAATCAGGCCAGATGACGAGGCCAATGGTGCGAACAGGCATGCGCCCCTGTCATGCTCCCGTGCACCGAGTCGTGCGCGCGGGCCCATAGTTATGATCGATTGCGCATAGTGGGTAGGCCCCCTGTGGCATGAATATGTTGTCCGTTTCGAGCGCGTGTACCTGGAGGTGAGCCGCTGTGGCGCTCTCGATTTCGTTGGTCGTGCTGCTGCTGATCATCGTCTTCATGCTCGTCCAGAAGGCTGGGCTGAAGTCGGGGCACGCGGTCCTCTGTGTGCTGCTCGGCTTCTACCTCGCCAGTTCGTCGATCGCCCCGACGATCGACGACCTCACGACGAACGTGGCGAACATGATCGGGGACGTGGATCTCTGATGCATGGCTGACCCGCGGCTCCGGCCGCGGGGCTCGTAGGCTGTGCTCATGACCCCGGTCCTTCCCGCCCGTCGCCTGCTCCTGGTACATGCACATCCGGACGACGAGTCGATCAACAACGGCGCGACCATGGCCAAGTACGCCGCCGAGGGTGCGCAGGTCACACTGGTGACCTGCACGCTCGGCGAGGAGGGCGAGATCATCCCGCCCGCCCTGGCGCACTTGGCCGCCGACCGCGACGATGCGCTCGGCCCGCACCGGATCGGCGAACTCGCCGTGGCGATGAAGGCGTTGGGGGTCAGCGATCACCGCTTCCTGGGCGGTGCGGGACGGTACCGCGACTCCGGGATGATGGGCGCCCCGCAGAACTCCCGCCCGGAGTGCTTCTGGCGGGCGGAGGTGGACGACGCCGCCGCCCACCTGGTCGAGGTGGTCCGTGAGGTGCGCCCGCAGGTCCTGGTCACCTACGACCCCCACGGTGGCTACGGCCACCCCGACCACATCCAGGCGCACCGCGTCGCCATGCGCGCGGCGGAGCTCGCCGCGGAACCGGCCTACCGCCGGGACCTGGGCGATCCGCACCAGATCGGCAAGATCTACTGGAACTGCGTCCCGCGCTCGGAGCTCGAGGAGGGCTTCGCCCGGCTGCGCGCCCAGGGCGACGGGGCCCCCTTCCCGGGGATCGCCTCGGCCGGGGATGTGCCGGGCGTGGTCGACGACGCGCGGGTGACGGCGACGGTGGACGGCGCCGCGTACGCCGAGGCGAAGGCGGAGGCCATGCGCGCCCACGCCACCCAGATCACGGTCGACGGGCCCTTCTTCGCACTCTCGAACGATCTGGGGCAGCCGCTGTCCGCCATGGAGCACTACCTGCTCATCAGAGGGCAGGCGGTCGCCGCTTCAGGCTCGGACCGGGGCCGTGAGGACGATCTGTTCGCGGGGGTGTCGGCATGACGGCCGCGCGCCTGGGGGCGTATGCGCTGCTCGGCGTGGTGGGGGTGCTGGTGGCCGCCGCGGGCGCGCTGGTCCAAGCGGCCTGGTTCCCCGGTGGGTTGCTGCTCGCGCTGCTCGCGATCGGCGCGCTGTGCTACGGCGGGGCCAAGGCGACCGACACCCGGGCGGGCGGGGTGGTGCCCGCCGGGGCGTGGGTGATCTCCGTGTTGTTTCTCACCGTGAGCCGTCCCGAGGGCGACTTTCTTTTCGGCGCCGGAGCGGGCTCCTATGCTTTTCTTCTGGGCGGAATGTTCGCCGGTGTGATGTGCGCCACGATGCCGAAGGTGTCGCAACCGGGCAGCGGCCCGGCCCGACTTGGTAAGTGACGTCACGTTTTCGCCTGGGCGTCCGCCAGGACGACGGACCGTGCCCGCCGGTGTGCGGGACGTGCTGTTACAGCGGTCGTCAAGTGCCTGCCCGCGGGGCCCAGTAAGGTGGTGCCGCCGCCGAGCCGCCCGCGCGAGTCTGACGGGCGGCGGAGCTAACTGGGAGAACCTGCTTTGAGCCGTGAATCTGACAGTTCGTCCTCCGGGACCCGCAAGGGCAGTGGCGCCGCCGCCTACCCGCCCGGCACCCCGCCGTACGGATCCCGCCAGTACCCCTCGCCGAACCCGGCACAGGAGGCCCAGGGCTCCGGTGACGGCGAGGCGCGTGCCGCGGCCCAGCCGGAGGAACCCAAGACCGAGACCACGCTGACGACCCGGATCCGGATCAACATCCCCGGGTCGCGGCCCATCCCGCCGGTGGTCATGCGCACCCCGGTCGGCGAGGAGGGCGTGCCGAACCAGCGCTCCGCCGACGACCCCGAGGGCGCCGACGGCCCGGCCGGGCCGGACGCCGCCCCGGCGGGCCCGGGCGCGGCCGGACCGGCGCGGGGGGAGCACGGGGAGCCTTCGGCGAACAAGCCCGAGAAGAAGAAGGAGGACCGGACCAGCGACTGGTTCGCGCCTCGTAAGGGCAAGGGCAACACGTCGACGGGGAGCACGCCGCAGCCCCCGGCGCCGCCGGCCGCCACGCCACCCGCCCCCGGGCCCGCCGCTGCCGAGCCGTTCGCCGCCGCCGAGCCGTTCGGGGCCGCGCCCTTCGGGGCCGGGGCGTTCGCGCCCGGGGCATCCGCCGCGCCCTCGGCCGCGGAGACCACCCAGCCGTTCCCGGCCCCCGACTTCTCCACCCCGGAGAGCCCGTTCTCCGCTCCGGAGACCACGCAGCAGTTCCCCGCCCCGTCGCTGGGCGGTGGGACGGGTGCCGACCTGCCGTACTTCACCGACACCCCGCAGAGCGGCTTCCCCGGGGTGGCGGAGCCCAGCGGCCCGACGAGCGGCCCGGTCACCGGCGAGATGCGGCTGCCCACGCGGACCCCGGGCTCCACCCAGCCGCCGCTCGGCGGTGGCGCCGGGCTCGCCGGGCAGCCGCCCACCCCGCCGAACGGCTCGCCGCTGTCCGGCAGCCTCGGCGCCACCACCGGCGCGAGCCCCGTGCCGTCGGCCGGGCCGTTCGACGGCCTCGGCGGCAAGCCGGGCCTGGACTCCGCCGCGAACCCGCCGCTGTTCCGCGACCCCGACCCGACCCCGGGCGGGGGCGTGCCGGCCGAGCATGTCTCCGGAGAGACGCTGGTCAGCGGCATCCCCGTCGTCCCGCCCGCCGAGAACCGACCCGGTTCGCCCTTCCCGCCCCCCGGGACCGGCTCCGCCGTGCCCGCCCCGTCCGATCAGGACAGCGCTCCGGCGAGCAGCCCCAAGCCGCCCGCCGCCCCGGCGGCCGCCCGCCCCAAGAAGAGGGGGCGCTCCAAGCTGGTTCTGGCGGTCGGCGCGCTCGTCTTCGTCGGCGGTGTCGCGTACGGCGCGGGCCTGGTGATGAACCACGCCGACGTCCCGAACGGCACCACCGTCCTGGGCGTCGACATCGGCGGCACCTCCAAGGAGACGGCCGTACAGAAGCTGGACACCGCGCTGGAGGGCCGTACCACCGCCCCGCTGAAGGTGTCCGTGGACGGCCAGCAGAAGCAGATCAAGCCGTCCGTCGCGGGCCTGACGCTGGACACCGAGGCCACGGTCCGCGGCGTCGCCGGCCGCGACTACAACCCGATCACCGTGATCGGCTCGCTGTTCGGCGGCACCCACGAGGCCGATCCCGTCGTCACGGTCGACGAGGAGAAGCTGAAGGACGCCCTGGAACGGCTCGCGGGCACCTCGGGCACGGCGCGCGAGGGCACGATCGAGTTCAAGCCCGGCAAGGCCGTCGCGGTGTACGGCAAGGCGGGCAAGGGGCTGGACGTCGACAAGGCGGTCGCGGCGGTGGACGAGGCGTTCCGGCAGCGGGCCGCCACGGGTGAGAACAAGGTCATCAGCCTGCCCGTCGTCACCAAGCAGCCGCAGATCAGCAACGCCGAGGTCGACCGGAAGATGCGGACCTTCGCCCAGCCCGCGATGTCGGACTTCGTCAAGGTCCAGACGGACCCGGCGCACTCGCTGCCGCTGAGCCCGCAGAACTCCCTGTGGAAGGTCCTGTCCATGCGGGTGGTGGACGGCAAGCTGGTGGAGCACTACGACCTGAAGGCCCTGAAGGAGCTGTACGGCGGCTTCTTCGACGGCGTGCTGATCCAGCGCGGCAACGGCAGCAAGCAGCCCGTCGCCCCGACGGACGTCGCGGTGGCGCTGGGCCAGGCGCTGAAGGGCAAGACCCCGGCCGAGCGGATCGGCATCATCGAGACCAACGGCAACTGAGCGAGGCGCGTACGGCCCCCGTCCGGCACCGGGCGGGGGCCGTCGTATGCCCGGCGACATCGCGGACCATGACATCTGTCATGCCGAGACCACGACCGCTGACACTGCCGGGACGAGCCGCGCCGGGCGAAGCTTGGGCCATGACCGCAACAACCGCTCAGTCCGCTCCCGGCACGGCTGCCGGATCCGGCCGCGCCGAGGCGTCGGCGTCCGCGCCCGTGGTCGCCTTCGAGAAGGTGAACAAGAGCTACGGCAGCGTGCGCGCCGTGGCCGACCTGGACCTCGCGCTGCACCAGGGCGAGACCGTCGCGCTGCTCGGGCCCAACGGGGCGGGGAAGTCCTCGACCCTCGATCTGCTGTTGGGGCTGCGCACCCCCGACTCCGGCCTGGTCCGGATCTTCGGCACCACCCCACGCCAGGCCATCGAGGGCGGCCGGGTGGGCGCGATGCTCCAGAGCGGCGGGCTGATGGAGGAGGTCACGGTCCAGGAGCTGGTGCGGCTCGCCTGCGATCTGCACCCCCGGGCCCATCCGGTGCGGCAGGTGCTGGAGGAGGCGGGCATCACGGACATCGCCGACCGGAAGGTGAACAAGCTCTCCGGCGGCCAGGAGCAGCGGGTGCGCTTCGCGCTGGCCACCGCGGGCGCCTCCGACCTGATCGTGCTGGACGAGCCGACCACCGGCATGGACGTCTCGTCCCGGCAGACCTTCTGGGCCGCGATGCGGTCACAGGCGCGGCAGGGCCGCACCATCCTCTTCGCCACCCACTACCTCGAAGAGGCCGACGCGATAGCCGACCGTGTGATCGTGCTGCACCGCGGGCGGGTGCTCGCCGACGGCACGTCCGCGGAGATCAAGGCGATGGCCGGGGCCCGGCGGATCTCCTTCGAACTCGACGAGCCGGCCGATGAGGCGGCGCTGCGCATACTGCCGGGCCTGACCGGGATCGAGATATCGGGGCGTACGGTCCGGATGCGGTCGAGCGACGCCGACGCGACGGTACACGCGCTCTACGGCCTCGGGGTGTATCCGCGCGGTATCGAGGTCGCGGGCCTCGGCCTTGAGCAGGCGTTCCTCGCCATCACCGACGCCGCGACCGCTGAGGAGGCGGGACGATGACCACCTTGATCAAGCTGGAGATCACCCGCGCCCTGCGCAACAAGAAGTTCATGTTCTTCACGGTCATCTACCCCTCGGCGCTGTTCCTGGTGATCGCGGGGACCAGCGACACCACCTCCCTGGTGCCGCACACCCATCTGACGATGCCGCTGTACTACATGGTGGCGATGGCCTCCTTCGGCTCGCTGACGGCCGTGCTGATGGGCAACAGCGAGCGCATAGCCAAGGAGCGCGAATCGGGCTGGGTGAGACAGCTGAGGCTCACCGCGCTGCCCGGGCGCGGCTATGTGATGGCCAAGATCGCCTCGGCGGCGGTGGCCACCCTGCCGGCGATCGTGGTCGTCTTCGTCGTGGCCGCGGCCGTCAAGGACGTGCGGCTCGACGCCGCGTGGCAGTGGCTCGCCCTGACCGGCGCGATATGGGCGGGCTCCCTGGTGTTCGCCGCACTGGGCGTGGCCATCGGCTATCTGGCGTCCGGTGACGCCGTACGCCCGCTGACCATGATCATCTACTTTGGCCTCTCGATCCTCGGCGGGCTGTGGTCGCCGACGACCGCGTATCCCCAGTGGCTGCAGAACATATCCGACTATCTGCCCACCCATGCCTATGCCGCGCTCGGTCAGGCGATCGAGCTGGGCGGGGCGCCGCACACCAAGGACATCGCCCTCCTGGTCGGCTATCTGGTGCTCTTCGCGGGCGCGGCCGCCTGGCTGTACCGCAAGGACACCCGCAAGGCATGAGCGGCGCGGACGAGCGGCGTGCGGAGGGAGGCGGGCGTGCGGCAGCGAGGGGGCCTGCGGAGGGGAGCGGGCGTGAGGCGGCTGGCGGGCCGGCCGAGCGGGGCGGCGGCCGCTGGGTGGCATGGCGCCGGTCGCTGACGCGGGAGGACGATGTGCTGACCGGCATCGGCCGCGAGGTCAGCGATCGCAGACAGGCCATGATCAGGCTGCTGTGGGTCGGCATCTGGATGGCGTATATGACCGCCCCGGTCAGTGATCTGCTGGACGGCGGCCACCACCCCGTCGCCACCGCCCTGGGCTGCCTGGGGCTGCTGACCTTTCTCACCGCCTATTGCCGGCTCCTGTTCCGCCCTGCCGGCCGGCCCCTGGACCTCAGAAAGGCCGGCGGGGCGCTGGTCGCGATGGCCGCGCTGGCCGCCGCCCTGGCGCTGACGCTCGGCGACTCCTGGCTGGTGCTGTTCGTCTATGTGTCGGTGGCCTGCGGTGCGGTGCTCCCGCTCAAGGCCGCGCGGCTGACGGTCCCGCTGGTCACCGTCGTTCTGATGCTCGTCGGCCTGACGGCCGGGGACGCCCCGCATCTGCTGGCCGTCCTGGGGATCCCCGCCCTGCTCGGGGGGTTCGCGATGAGCGGGGTGCGGCAGTTGGTCCGTACGACCAGGGCGCTGCGGGAGGCGCGGGCCACCGTCGCCCATCTCGCCGCCAACGAGGAGCGGCTGCGGCTCGCCCGCGATCTGCACGATCTGCTCGGCCACTCCCTGTCGCTGATCACGCTCAAGAGCGAGCTGGCCGGGCGGCTCCTCCCCGACCAGCCGGAACAGGCCGGGCGGCAGGTCGCCGATATCGAGCGGGTCAGCCGCCAGGCGCTCGTCGACGTACGGGAGGCGGTCAGCGGGTTTCGCCGCCCGACCCTGGAGGCGGAGGCGGCCGGGGCCCGGATCGCGCTGACCGCCGCGGGCATGGCCGCCGATCTCGGCCGGACCGCCGACGGCCATCCGGACCTGCCGCCCGATGAGGAGGGGGCCCTGGCGTGGGCGCTGCGCGAGGGGATCACCAATGTGGTGCGGCACAGCGGGGCGCGGCGCTGCACGGTGACGCTCACCGAGGCCGGTGGCGAGCTCTGCCTGACCATCAGCGACGACGGCCGGGGCCCCGAAGGCCCGCCGGGCAACGGGCTGTCCGGGCTGTCCGAGCGGCTGCAACTGGCCGGCGGGCGGCTGGAGACCGGGACGGGTGAGCAGGGCGGGTTCGTGCTCCGTGCGTACGTCGCCCTCTCCCGCCGCGCCACCGCCTCCGAGCTCGCCTCGCCGACGCCCGGGTAGCGCTGCCGGACCGGGGCGGGGCTGTCAGAGGCGCCGCTTACGCTGGGCCCATGAACGGAGCGACGGGGGAGCCGGCCGTGGTGCCGGGAGGTCGTATTCGGGTGCTTCTCGCCGAGGACCAGTCGATGGTGCGGGAGGCGCTGGCCGCGCTGCTCGGGCTGGAGAGCGACATAGAGGTCGTCGCCCAGGTGGCGCGCGGGGACGAGGTGGTGGACGCGGCCCGGGAGCATCGGCCGGATGTGGCGCTGCTGGACATCGAGATGCCCGGTATGACCGGTCTCGACGCGGCCGCCGCGCTCCGCCCGGCGTTCCCGGGGCTCAGGATAGTGATCCTGACGACCTTCGGCCGCCCCGGCTATCTGCGCCGCGCCATGGAGTCCGGCGCCGACGCCTTCCTGGTCAAGGACGCCCCCGCGGCCCAGCTCGCGGACGCGGTGCGCCGGGTGCTGCGCGGCGAGCGGGTCATCGACCCGACGCTGGCCGCGGCCGCGCTCGTGGACGGGGTGTGCCCGCTGACCGAGCGGGAGCGGGAGGTGCTGCGGTCCTCGGCGGACGGCTCGACCAACGCGGAGCTGGCGCGCAGGCTGAACCTCTCGCAGGGCACGGTCCGCAACTACCTGTCCACGGCCATCCAGAAGACCGCCGCCCGCAACCGCGCCGACGCGGTGCGGATCGCCCGCGACAAGGGGTGGCTCTGACCGCTGCCGAAGGCCGTCCCGCCGCCCGCGGCCGTCCCGGTGCGGTGACCGTTCCGGTTCGCGGCCGTCCCGGTGCGGTGGCTGACCTGGCGCGGTGCGCTGCTCAGTTCAGCCTCGCCCGGGCGGCCCGCGCCCGGCGCCGTACGGCCTCCGCCGCGTTCGGCTCCATGGCGGCCACGACCTCCGCGTACTCCTCCATCTCCTTGGCGCCGGCCACGAAGTCCCCGCGCTCCACAAGCAGTTTGGCCCGCTCGTAGCGGAGCCGGGCCGGGTGGCTGGGCAGCAGCAGGGACAGCTCGACCGCCCACAGCTGGACGTCCGTGCGCTCGGGCCGGGCGGCGGCCCAGGCGCGGATGTTGTTCAGGATCCGCAGCACGATCTCCAGCGGAGTGGCCGGGGCCGCCACTGCCGCGGCCGACGGGACCCCCAGCGCCCCCGCCACCAGCAGCGCCGCGTCCTCATCGGACAGCACTCGCCCGCCGTCGAAGGGATCCGCCAGCACATGACGCCCGTACGGATCGCCGAAGCCGACCACGAAGTGGCCCGGCAGCGCCACCCCGTACACCGGCGCGCCCGCCCGCCGCGCCACCTCCAGCCACACCACGGACAGCAGGATCGGCAGTCCGCGCCGCCGCAGCAGCACCTCGTGCAGCAGCGAGGACTCCAGCCGCCGGTAGTCGGCCGCGGAGCCGCGGAGGCCGAAGCGGTCCCCGAGCAGCCCGGCCAGCGCCGCGGCCCAGTCGCCGGGCCCGCCGGGGGAGTAGGGCACCAGACCGGCCAGCCGGTCGAGTTCGATCTGTACGGCGTCGATTCCGTCGTCGTCCAGCTCCGGGTCGGCCTCCTGAGCCACCAGCAGGCACAGCAGCGCCAGATCGGGGCGCTCCTCGCGGGCCGCCTCCGCGAAGCGCCGGCGCCGGGCCGGGGTGTCGTCTCTGCGTGGCATAGGTGCCTCGTACCCGATCAGCGGTGGTTCTCGTGGGGTGCGCGCCAGTGGTGGTAGCTGTGGTGTGTGCTGAAGCCCATACCCTCGTAGAGCGCTCGGGCACCGTCATTGTCCGCCTCGACCTGCAGATACGCAGCCGAGGCGCCCTCCTCGAGGGCCTTGCGGGCGAGCGCGGTCATCACGGCGGTGGCCAGGCCCTGGCGGCGCAGCAGCGGATCGGTCTCCACGGCCGTGAACCCGGCCCAGCGGCCGTCCACCACGCACCTCCCGATCGCGGCCGGGACGCCTGAGGCGTCGTCTGCTGTCGTTATGGTCGCGAACCACACCGACGGGCCGCCGCGGAGCACCCGCAGCACCTCGGGGGAGGGTTCGCCGGAGGCGGAGCGCTGATAGCGGGCCAGCCAGGCGTCGTCGATATCGCGGGAGAGGGCGACCCGGGAGACATCGGCGTCCTTGTCCGCGATGGGGGCGAGGGCGGCGATCCGTATGTCCGCGGAGACCTCACGGACCCAGCCGTGCGCCGCGAGCTCCGCGGCCAGCAACTCCTGTGTCCCCTCGGCGCCGGTGCTGACCTGGATATAGGCGGGCAGCCCGCGCTCGGCGTACCAGGCGGTCACCCGCCGCAGCGCGTCCTCGACCGGTACGCCCGGATCGCCGAGCGGCAGCGCGGAGTTGGCGCGCCGGGTGAAGCCGCCCGCCGCGCGCAGCTCCCACTCCCCGAGCCGTACGCTCTCCACCGGCGGCCAGGCGCGGGCGGCGGCCCGGTCCAGTTCGGCCGCGGTCGCCGCCGGGCCGCGGCGGCGGGCCGGAGCCGCGGGCACGACCTTGCCCGCCACCAGCGAGGATTCCGCGATGCGGACCTCCTCTCCGGTGCGTCGAGTGACGCAGAGCACACCGTGTGTCCACGATGTGAGCACGCCGACCACGTCCGTGAACCGCGCGCCGCTGTCGCCACCCTCGATCGTCAGCCTGACGGACACGCGTCTACCCACGTCAGACGGGGTAATCCGGACCTCAAGTCGTCCGCCAGTGGTGAAATCCACAGCTCTGCTCGCCCCTCACGTGCGTCTGGTGCCCAAGAACGGAGATACTAGGTGCGGGCATCGACGACGCCGCGCTCCCGCGCGATAGCAGCCCTAAGAGGAGGAACGACAGCGTGACCTACGTCATCGCGCAGCCTTGTGTCGACCTGAAAGACAAGGCGTGCATCGAGGAGTGCCCCGTCGACTGCATCTACGAGGGCCAGCGGTCCTTGTACATCCACCCGGACGAGTGCGTCGACTGTGGGGCCTGTGAGCCGGTCTGCCCGGTCGAGGCGATCTTCTACGAGGACGACACTCCCGAGGAGTGGAAGGACTACTACAAGGCCAACGTCGAGTTCTTCGACGAGCTGGGCTCGCCCGGTGGCGCGAGCAAGCTGGGTCTGATCGAGCGTGACCACCCCTTCATCGCCGCCCTGCCCCCGCAGGAGCACGACGAGTGACCTCGCGGCGCGCGGGCGCGTTCTAGAAGACGCCCCAGCACCGCGCAGCTCTCGGTCCCGCATGCCACCACGGCCTGCGGGGCCGGGCTGTTTTTCCCAAGAAAGCGAGCCAGTTGTGCCACCCGTCTCCGCCCGTCTCCCCGTCTTCCCCTGGGACCGGCTCGAACCGTACAAGGCGACCGCCGCGGCGCATCCGGACGGCATCGTCGACCTGTCGGTGGGCACCCCCGTCGACCCGGTCCCCGAGCTGATCCGCACCGCGCTGACCGGCGCGGCCGACAGCCCCGGCTATCCCACCGTATGGGGCACCGCCGCGCTGCGGGACGCGCTGACCGGCTGGGTGGAGCGGCGGCTGGGCGCGACGGGCGTGGACCACACCCAGGTGCTGCCGGTGGTCGGCTCCAAGGAGCTGGTGGCGTCGCTGCCCACCCAGCTCGGCATCGGCCCCGGCGACCGGGTCGCCTTCCCGCGTCTTGCCTACCCGACGTACGAGGTGGGCGCGCGGCTGGCGGGCGCGGAGCCCGTGCCGTACGACGAGCCGACCGAGCTCGACCCCACGGGGCTGAAGCTGCTGTGGCTCAACTCCCCGTCCAACCCGACCGGCCGAGTGCTGGACAAGGACGAACTGCGGACCGCGGTGGCCTGGGCGCGCGCGCACGGCGTGCTGCTGGCCAGCGACGAGTGCTACCTGGAGCTCGGCTGGGACGCCGACCCGGTGTCCGTACTGCACCCCGAGGTCTCCGGCGGCACCTTCGAGGGCCTGGTGGCGGTGCACTCGCTCTCCAAGCGCTCCAACCTGGCGGGCTACCGCGCGGCGTTCCTCGCCGGTGACGCGGCGGTGCTCGGCGAGCTGCTGCAGCTCCGCAAGCACGGCGGGATGATGGTGCCCGCGCCCGTCCAGGCCGCCACCGTCGCCGCGCTGGGCGACGACGCGCACGTGGCCGAGCAGCGCGAGCGCTACGCCCGCCGCCGCGCCGAGCTGCGCGAGGCGCTTGAAGGGTGCGGCTTCCGCATCGAGCACAGCGAGGCGTCGCTGTACCTGTGGGTGACGCGGGACGAGCCGTGCTGGGACACCGTCGGCGCGCTCGCCGAACTGGGCATCCTGGTGGCGCCGGGCGACTTCTACGGCGTGGCGGGGGAGCGGAATGTACGGGTCGCGTTCACCGCCACCGACGAGCGGGTCGCGGCGGCGGTCCAGCGGCTGGGCGGCGGTCTGCCCAGGCGCTGAGCGCGCGGCTGCACGGCCACGCGACCACGCGGACAGGTGACGGGCCCGGGGAGCGGATGCTCCCCGGGCCCGGGTGTTTCGCGCGTGGGGCTGCTTTCAGCCGCCGAGGATCGGCAGGCCCTTGACCGGCAGGCCGTCGGTCAGGGAACTGGTGGGCAGGGTGCTCGGGGCGGCCGGGACGGCCTGGGCGGGCTCGCTCGCCGCGGCCTTGCCGGCGGCGGCCTTGCCGACCTTCCTGGCCTTGCCGGCCTTGCCGGTGACAGCCTTGCCGACCTTGCTCGCGACGGCCTTGCCGCGGCTCGGGGCGGCATGGCGGCCCTTGCCCCCCTTGGCCTTGGCCTTGGTCTCGGCCATGGTCTTGTCGGCCACCGCCTTGCCGTGGTCGCCCTTGTCGGCCTTCGCCGCCCCCACCTTTCCGGTCACCTTTCCGGTCTTGCCGGCGACCGACTTCGCCCCGGAGGCCGCCTTGCCGGAGGCCGCCCTGGCCTCGGAGGTGGCCTTGCCCGCAGCGGCCTTGTCCGCGGGCCGGGCGGCCGGAGGGGCCTGCTCCGGGCCCCGGAGGGCACGCGTGACGGTCCCGCCGGCCTTGCCGCCGACCTCGCCCGCCGCGCTTCCGACGTGCTGCGAGGCGGCGTCCGCGAGGCTGCCGACCGCGGCGGTGTCGAGCGCGCTCAGCCCGCCCAGCTTGGGGGCCTGCGTCAGGGACAGGTCCGCTGCACTCGCGGCGCCGGCGGCACCGACCACGGGAGCGGCGCCCGCTGCGACCAGCAGCGCGGTCCGGGCGATCCGACGCGTGAGGGGGAGGGACATGATGCTCCTTTGACGGAGGGACATTTGGCGTGGATGTCCGGCAGCCGGACGCAGTGAATACCGCGTGAGAAGCGGGAAGGTTGCGGTGCGCCAAGGTAAAGAATTGGTAATGCGTCGCATAATCCGTTTCGGATGTGAGCGAGCATCTGTAAATGTCACCGGCCCCGCTTTGACCCACCGTCACCAGCGGTGATCTGCCGCGTTATCGGGCGATGGCGATACGAACTTCCGGTCCGGAGTCCTCGTCGGTGGTATGCCAACCGGCCCGCAAATTCCCGGCGGTCCATACGTGGTTGCCATAAGAAACGCGTTCGATGCGCAACTCGTCCGAGTGGGTCACCGCCCAATAGGCCAATTCCCAGCCGTTACGCTCCGCCCCGCCGCGGGCCCGGGTCGCCCCGGTCGGCACCCGCACCATATGCGCGGCCGCGGCGCGCCCGCCGCCCTGCCCGGCCGGCCGTACCGCCGCCGCCACCTCGGGGCCGAACTCCCGCTTCAACTCCGCCCGGACCCGCGCCGGATCGCCCGGAACTCCGTCGTCCGGCGGGCCGGGGCAGGAGAAGGCGGCCGCCGAACGCCCGGTCAGCGCACCGGTCAACACCACGGCCTCGGTCTCGTGCTTCGCGTACGCCTGCGGGTAACCGCTGTACTGCACCCGCTGGGCGGCCACCGTGAGCGGGAGCCGCGAGTAGCCGGGGACCTTCACCAGGTGGTCGTAGAACCGCCCCGTGGCGTAGACCGGATCCTGGATCTGCCGTGCGGTGCCCCAGCCTTGTGAGGGCCGTTGCTGGAAGAGCCCCAGTGAATCCCGGTCGCCATGGCGGATGTTGCGCAGCCCCGACTCCTGAAGCGCGGTGGCCAGCGCGATGGTGACGGCCCGCTCCGGCAGCCCCCGGGAGGCGGCCACCGCCTCGATCGTGGCTGCGTTCGCCGCCTGTTCGGGGGTGAGCGCCAGATACTCGCCCTCCGCCCGTACGAAGCAGCGGGGCGGGCCCCAGCCGCCGGTCGCGATGTGCGCCGCCACATATCCGACGAGGGCCAGCAGTACGGCGCAGGCGATCGCGGCGCGTGTCCGACGGGCGCGGCTGGCGAGGACGGGCAGGGGCACGGCGCACACGTTACTTGAGGGCCGCCCGGCCCCGGACCGACATGTGTCAAGAGGCACGTCACCGGCCCGGGAGGCCCCGCCACCACCGCCCTGCCCGGCCACCGCGCCGCCCTGCCCGGCCGCCGTCGCCACCGCACCGCTACTGCCCGGCCGCCGTCGGCGAGGACGGGCTAGGGTCGGTTCCATGGCACATCCCGCACTTGATCTGTCCCTGGACGCCGCCCGGCTCACCGCCCAGCTCGTCGACTTCCCCTCGGTCAGCGGCGACGAGAAGGCGCTCGCCGACGCCGTAGAGGAGGCGCTGCGCGCCCTGCCGCATCTGATCGTCGACCGCGACGGGGACGCCATCGTGGCCCGGACGAACCTGGGGCGGGCGGAGCGGGTGGTGCTCGCGGGACATATCGACACCGTGCCGATCGCCGACAACGTCCCTTCCCGGCTCGACGAAGGAGGGGTGCTGTGGGGCTGCGGCACCTCCGATATGAAGTCGGGCGTGGCCGTACAGCTGCGCGTCGCCCAGGCCGTGCCCGCCCCCAACCGCGATCTGACCTTCGTCTTCTACGATCACGAAGAGGTCGCCCTCGAGCTCAACGGGCTGCGCCGGCTGGCCGAGCGTCACCCCGAGTGGCTGGCCGCCGACTTCGCGGTCCTGCTGGAGCCCACCGACGGCAAGGTCGAGGCCGGCTGCCAGGGCACCCTGCGGGTGCGGGTCACCGCGAGCGGCAAGCGCGCCCACTCCGCGCGCAGCTGGCTCGGCGAGAACGCCATCCACAAGGCCGCGCCCGTCCTCGACCGGCTGGTCGGATACCAGCCGCGCCGCGTGGACATCGATGGGCTCACGTACCGTGAAGGTCTCAACGCGGTGCGTATCGAGGGCGGCCATGCGGGCAACGTCATCCCGGACTTCTGCGCCGTGACCGTCAACTACCGGTTCGCCCCCGACCGCTCCGAGGCCGAGGCGCTCGCGCATGTACGCGAGGTCTTCGACGGGTTCGAGGTGGAGGCCACGGACAGCGCGCCCGGCGCGCTGCCGGGCCTGTCCCACCCGGCCGCGGCCGCCTTCGTCGAGTCGATCGGCACGGAGCCGGCCCCCAAGGACGCCTGGACGGACGTCGCCTTCTTCTCGGCGCTCGGTGTGCCCGCGATCAACTACGGCCCCGGCGATCCGCTCCTCGCACACACCCGCGAAGAGCATGTGAACACCGCGGCGGTGCTGGAGGCCGAGCAGCGGCTGCGGGCCTGGCTGACCGCCTGACCGTCCTTTTGGCGCCGTTTTGAGGGCTCGGTTCGGACTTGGCTGACGCGCCGAGAACAGGGGCCTACGCTGAACGACAGATCTGCGGCTGATCGGAGGCAGATCGTGGCGAAGGGAGCACACATGGGCAACGCCGAGGACGAGCGGACGCTGCAGGAGCAGCGCGAGGGCCCGGTCGTGCGCCGACGCCAGCAGATGCGGCCCGGCACGACCGACCAGCGGCTGCTGGACAGCCAGGGAGCGACCCACTGGGTGCACGAGGACCCGTTCCGGGTGCTGCGCATCCAGTCGGAGTTCGTCGAGGGCTTCGGCGCGCTCGCCGACCTCGGCCGGGCGGTCAGCGTCTTCGGGTCCGCCCGTACGCCGGAGGGGTCGCCGGAGTACGAGGCGGGGGTGCGGATCGGGCGGGCCCTGGCGGAGGCGGGGTTCGCGGTGATCACGGGCGGCGGCCCGGGGGCGATGGAGGCGGCGAACAAGGGCGCGTGCGAGGCGGGCGGGGTCTCCGTCGGGCTCGGCATCGAGCTGCCGTACGAGCAGGGCCTCAACCCGTACGTCGACATCGGCGTGAACTTCCGCTACTTCTTCGTCCGCAAGACGATGTTCGTGAAGTACGCGCAGGGGTTCGTGGTGCTGCCGGGCGGGGTCGGCACCCTGGACGAGTTCTTCGAGGCGCTGACCCTCGTGCAGACCAAGAAGGTGACCCGCTTCCCGATCGTGCTCTACGGCAGCGGCTACTGGCAGGGCCTGGTGGCCTGGTTGAAGGACACGCTGGTCGCGCAGGGCAAGGCGAGCCCGATGGACCTGGAGCTGTTCCGCCTCACCGACGACGTGGACGAGGTGGTCGAGCTGATGACGAAGGAGTCCGGCGGCTGACCCGCCTGCCGCCCCGCCGGCTCACCCGTCGCCCGTCGCCCGTCAGGCCACGCCGCGCCGGGCGACCGCCGGGGGCCGGTGACCGGCGATGGAGGACACCATGTCCAGCACCTGGCGGGTCTCGGCCACCTCGTGCACCCGGTAGACCCGCGCGCCGAGCCAGGCCGAGATCGCGGTTGTCGCGAGGGTGCCAAGCAGCCGCTCCTTGACCGGCCGGTCCAGCGTCTCGCCCACGAAGTCCTTGTTGGACAGCGAGACCAGAACGGGCCAGCCGGTCTCCGCCAGCTCGCCGAGCCGCCGGGTCGCCTCCAGCGAGTGCCGGGTGTTCTTGCCGAAGTCGTGGCCCGGGTCGATCAGGATCGACTCGCGCTCCACACCCAGCTCGACGGCGCGCCGCGCCAGCTCGAGCGTGACCCGCAGGATGTCGGCCACCACATCGTCGTACGCGACCCGGTGCGGCCTGGTGCGCGGCTGGGCGCCGCCCGCGTGGGTGCACACCAGACCGGCGCCGTACCGGGCGGCGACCTCGGCCAGCTTGGGGTCGACCCCGCCCCATGCGTCGTTGAGCAGATCCGCGCCCGCCTCGCAGACCGCCTCCCCGACCTCGTGGCGCCAGGTGTCCACGCTGATCACCACGTCCGGGTGGCGCCGGCGCACCTCGGCCACGAAGCCCACCGTGCGGCGCACCTCCTCGGCGGCGCTCACCTCGTCGCCGGGACCGGCCTTCACCCCGCCGATGTCGACGATGGCGGCGCCCTCCGCCACCGCCTGCTCGACACGGTCCAGGGCGGGGCCGTCGTGGAAGGTGGCCCCCCGGTCGTAGAAGGAGTCCGGCGTCCGGTTCACGATCGCCATGATCACTTGTTCGTTCTCGCCGAACTCACGCCGTCCGAGCCGTAGCATCCGCACTTCCTCTCGCTTCCTCCCCAGAGGGGCTGCGAGCGACGATAACTGTCGGTGGGGCATGGCACGATCGAGGCAGACTGGTAGGACGTACGCGCGCACCCGGGGAGACGATCGTCGTGTTTTGGTTCTTGCTGATCGCGCTGGTCGTGGTGGTCGGCGCGGTCACGGTCGCGGTCGTCGGAGGTGGCGACGGCGGCGCGCTGGCCGAGGCGCCCCCCGACCGGCTCGATGACGCGCTGCCCGCCGACCGGCCGCTGGGCCGTGCCGATGTGGAGGCGCTGCGCATCCCGATGACCGTGCGGGGCTATCGCATGGCCGATGTCGACGATGTGCTGGGCCGGCTCGGCGCCGAGCTCGCCGAGCGCGACGCCCGGATCGCCGAGCTGGAGACGGCCCTGGCCGGGGCGCAGGCGTCGGCCCACGGCGGGCCCGGGCTGCTGCGGCAGCCCGGCGGTCTCCCGCCGCACGACATCGCCCCGCCGGGCCTGCCGCCGCATGACATCGCCGCGCCGGGTCTTCCGCGCGACCTGCCGCCGCCGGGGCTGCCTGCTCACGACCTGCCTGCCCACGGCCTGTCCCCGCACCCGTACGACCCGCCCCCGCAGCATCCGCCCGCGCCGGACGTCCCGCCGCGCGGGCCGGAAGGGGACGGCGCATGAGCGTGTCTTGGCGCGCTGTGCGGGCTGGACTGAGGAGCCGCGCAGCGTCGGAGGAGCGAGCAGTGACGAGGGAAGCCCGCGCGTGGAAGCGTGCCGAGACTGAGCGGGAGGGAGGGGCATGAGCGCCGGGGAAGTGGTGCTGGGGCCGGACGGGTTGCTGCGCTGCCCATGGGGTGGGCTGGAGACCGAGAGCATGGCCGACTACCGCGTCTACCACGACACCGAGTGGGGCCGCCCGGTCCATGGCGACGATGCCCTGTTCGAGCGGATCTCCCTGGAGGCGTTCCAGTCCGGTCTGTCCTGGCTGACGATCCTGCGCCGCCGCGAGGGCTTCCGTGCCGCGTTCGCCGGGTTCAAGATCGCGGCGGTCGCGGAGTTCACGGAAGCGGATGAGCAGCGGCTGCTCGGCGACTCCCGCATCATCCGCAACCGGGCCAAGATCTCGGCCGTCGTGTCGAACGCGCGGGTGGCGGCCGAGCTGGCGCCGGGCGAGCTGGACAAACTGATCTGGTCCCACGCTCCGAACGCGGTCGGCCGCCCGGCGCCGCGGACCTTCGAGGACATCGCCCCGATCACCCCGGAGTCGACGGCGCTGTCCCGCGACCTCAAGAAGCGCGGCTTCCGTTTCGTCGGACCGACCACGGCCTATGCCCTGATGCAGGCGTGCGGCCTGGTCAACGACCACCTGGCCGACTGCCACGTCCGTGGTGCCTGAGTCTTTCCGGGCTCGGTTCTCCCTCAGCGGTGGCCGGGGGAGAGCCGAGCCCTCGGAAGGGGAACCTCACCGGCCGGTGAAGGTGGGCTTCTCCTTCTTGACGAACGCGTCCACCGCGGCCAGGTGGTCCTCCGAGGCGCCCGCGCGCCGCTGGAGCTCCTCCTCCTTGGCCAGCGCCTCGGTCAGGCCGTGCCCGGCCGCGTAAGCGAGGGATTCCTTGATCGCCGCATAGGCCGCGGTCGGGCCCTCGGCCAGTTCCCGGGCCACCGCCGCAGCCTCGGCGGCCAGCTCCGCGGCCGGGACGACCTTGTTCGCGACGCCCAGGTCGTAGGCATCCTGAGCGCTGATCGAGCGCGGGAAGAGCAGGAGGTCGGCCGCGCGGCCGTGGCCGATCAGCCGCTGCAGGGTCCAGGAGACGCCGGAGTCGGCGGTGAGGGCGACCCTGGCGAAAGAGGTGTTGAACGAGGCGGTGTCGGCGACGAGGCGGTAGTCGGCGGCGAACGCGAAGCCCGCGCCCGCGCCCGCCGCGACCCCGTTGACCGCGGCGACGACCGGCTTCGGCATCCCGGCGATCGCGGTCACGATCGGGTTGTAGTGCAGCCCGACGGTGCTCATGGTCGAGCCCTCGCCCTCCCCCGCCCGGTCGGCCGCCAGCAGCTCGATGTGCTCCTTGAGGTCCTGGCCCACGCAGAAGGCGCGGCCGGTGCCGATGAGCAGCACGGCCCGGACGGCCGGGTCCCCGGCGGCCTGGAGCAGGGCGTCGCGCAGGGCGACCTTGGTGGCGATGTTGAGCGCGTTCATGGCGTCGGGACGATTGAGGGTGATCGTCGCGACGCCGTCGGTCAGCTCGTAGAGCACGGTGTCGGCCATGGCGGGTCCTCCGGTGCGGCTGGGTCGCGGCTCGGGTGACGCCGCATCGGCGGCCCGGTCCGGGCCCCGGCGCGGCGGTCAGCGCTCAGCATGCCGAAAGATCGGCGCGACCGACATGTGACCTGCGTCAAAGAATCCGGCGCTTCGTGAACCGCCGTCGGGACGCGCCCCGGGCATCGGCGCCCGTACGGTATCGCGATCCCTCCCCGAATTGGGTGGTTTTGGGCGAGCGCGTTGTGCAGGGGTTGCCGACTGATGTTGGTCATCGGGTCGTGCCATGCGGGATAATGACAAGGAAGCAACGTGTTCGATGCCGGTGACACCTGGGTTGTCGGCTGCGATGAGCTGGTTTCAGGAAGGGGAACGAGCATGGCGGCCATGAAGCCGCGGACGGGCGACGGCCCGCTCGAGGTGACCAAGGAGGGGCGGGGCATCGTCATGCGCGTTCCGCTCGAAGGCGGCGGTCGGCTCGTCGTCGAGCTGACACCGGACGAGGCCGACGCGCTCGGCGACGCCCTGAAGAAGGTTGTCGGCTGAAGCCATCGGTCCCACCATCACCCGTGTGCCGCCCCGGCGGCCGGTATGGACATATACCGGCCGCCGGGGCGGTGCTTTGATACGAGGCCCTGCCTGGGTCTCTGCCTGTCCCCGCGTCCAGCCGCGGCTAGCCGCGCTTGACCGCGCAGAGCAGCCCGTCGCCCACGGGCAGCAGGGACGACTGGAGCACGGTGGACTCCCGTACGGTGCGCAGCAGCTCGCGCAGGCGCAGCACTTCGGCCGGCTGCACCGCGGAGTCCACAGTCCGCCCGTTCGCGAAGACGCCCTCGAAGCAGACCAGTCCGCCGGGCCGCAGCAGGCGCAACGATTCACCGAGGTAGTCAAGGCACTCGGAGCGGTCGCCGTCGCAGAACACCAGGTCGTAGCCGCCGTCGGCGAGCCGCGGCAGGACGTCCAGCGCGCGCCCGGGGATGAAGCGCGCCCGGTTCCCGGTGAAGCCGGCGGCGCGGAACGCCTGCCGGGCGAACTGCTGCATCTCCGGTTCGGAGTCCACGGTGGTCAGCACGCCGTCCGGCCGCATGCCGTTCAGCAGGTGGATGCCCGAGACCCCGGTCCCGGTGCCGATCTCGGCGACGGCCTTGGCGTCCGCGGCGGCGGCGAGCAGGCGCAGCGCCGCGCCCGTGCCGGACGACACCGAGCGCATCCCCGCCTCCCGGGCCCGGTCACGGGCCCAGCGCAGGGCTGCGTCCT
Source organism: Streptomyces sp. NPDC059679 (assembly GCF_042734105.1). Lineage (NCBI taxonomy): Bacteria > Bacillati > Actinomycetota > Actinomycetes > Kitasatosporales > Streptomycetaceae > Streptomyces > Streptomyces sp. NPDC059679. The sequence continues at coordinate 93,122 of NZ_JBHWES010000025.1, forward strand.
CGGCGACGAACGCATCGGCGAACGCCCAGCTCGTCTGCCGGTTGGCGGTAATGGCCCTCTCCTGTCCCCGTAGTTGACGCAAGCGTGACTGTAGCCGCTGCGCCCGGGAACCCGCAGATGGGACCGGGCGTTGGAAGGGGAGGGGGGAGCATATGGATCGCGAACAAATGCAGGTCAAAAATGCTTATCCGGAGCTAACGGGCGAGGTGGATATGGTAGGGGCTCTACTGGACACCACCAGAGCCGACAGGGGAGGTGCGGCTGCGGCCGGTGACCGGAGAGTGCTGAGGCGCTTTCGCAGGTCAGCGGGCGAGCCGAAATCCGTGACCGACATTGCTGACCGTCCTCGTTCCGTCGATACCGCTACGACCGCGACCTTCGCCACCGACGCGGACGCTCCGGCGTGGACACCTCCTACCTGGGAGGAGATCGTCAGCACGCACAGTGCACGGGTCTACCGCCTCGCGTATCGCCTCACCGGTAATCAGCACGACGCCGAGGATCTGACCCAAGAGGTCTTCGTCCGGGTCTTCCGCTCGCTGTCCACCTACAGCCCCGGGACCTTCGAGGGGTGGCTGCACCGCATCACCACCAACCTCTTCCTCGACATGGTCCGCCGCCGCCAGCGCATCCGCTTCGACGCGCTCGGTGAGGACGCGGCCGAGCGGCTGCCCAGCCGTGAGCCCTCTCCCCAGCAGCATTTCAACGACACGCACTTCGACGCCGATGTGCAGCAGGCCCTCGACACCCTTGCGCCGGAGTTCCGCGCGGCCGTCGTGCTCTGCGATATCGAGGGGCTGTCGTACGAGGAGATCGCCGCGACCCTCGGTGTGAAGCTCGGCACGGTGCGCAGCCGGATCCACCGTGGTCGCTCGCATCTGCGCAAGGCCCTCAAGCACCGCTCGCCCGAGGCCCGGGCCGAGCAGCGCACGGTGACGGCGGTGCCCCGCCCCGCCGCCGCGCCCCGGTTGAGCGGGGAGGTCGGAATCGCGTGACCCGGTCAGGCGGTCAGTCCCCCGCCGAGCAGCATCTCGGCGACCGCCTTGCAGCTCTGGTCGATGGCGAGCTGGGGCACGACGCGCGTGAGCGTGTGCTCGCACACCTCGCGACGTGCTGCAAGTGCAAGGCGGAGGCCGACGCTCAGCGGCGGCTGAAAAATGTATTCGCGCAGACGGCGCCTCCCGCTCCCTCGGAGGGCTTTCTCGCGCGGCTCCAGGGCCTGCCGGGCCTGTCGGCGGACGAGGCCGACGGCGGCGGTGGCGACAGCTCGCCGTTCGGCGGCTCAAGCGTCTTCGGCGCCCCGGACACCCGCGGCGTTCGTGGCGTGCACGAGGCGCGGGAGCAGGCGTTTGCGTTTTTGCCCACAAGCCGGGCGGTGAGCCCGGCCGCCTCGTCCGCCGCCGTCCCGCGTGAGCGCGGGTTCCGGATCCATGAGGTCGGTCGCCCCGCCCCGCGCCGCCGGTTCGCCTTCGCGGCCGCGGGAGCGGTGTCGCTGGCCGCGTTCGCGCTCGGCGCCGCGCTTCCGCTGGACGCGGCGGTCGACTCGCCCGGGAGCCAGGCGGAGGGCTCGGACAGTGCGGTGAGCCCGGTCGGCGTGAGTTCCGCGGTCGAGGAGACCGAGACCATGGGGTTGCGCGAGCGCACCCGCCGTGAGGTGGGGCTGCTGGATGTGGCCGCTCCGGTGGACACGACCTCCCCGAGTACGACGCACTCCCGGACCCTCAGCGAGGCCTCCGGCGGCGTCCCGGACCCGCTGATCCAGCCCATCCTGGCGGCCACCCGGCTGCTGCGCGCCGCCGCGGCCACGCCCGCGCCGACCCAGATGGCGGACCCCTCCCAGCCGGCGACGCGGACCCCGCCGTACCACGGATTCAGCGCGCCCCCGAAGTAGCGGAGGGCCGATGGGCGGCGCGCCCCGGCCCGTGCGGCGGGTGCGGGGCCGCTCGTGGCGTACGCACTGCGCGGGCGTCGGCGGACCTGATTGAATCGGCTACCGGGCAGCGCCACCCGGTGGCGGTGGCGGCTGTCCCGAGGCGGCGCAGTCCGCGCCGTGTCGCGGGAAACCTGGGGAGATCATGGACGAGGGTAAGGCCACCGGGCCCAAGCCGAAGTGGTGGAGCCGCCCGGTCACACGACCCGGTCGCCGGTCGTCATCCGAGGCCGATGCGCAGCCCGCGGGAGACACCACGGCCGGGGATTCGACGGCGGTGGGCGCGGGTGACGGCGGCGTCGGACACGCGCCGGGCTCAGCTGACGGAGCGTCGGCCGCCGCGGCGCCGGGCGATACGGGGGCGGTTGACTCGGTGCCGGGTGACGCGACGGCCGCCGGGGCCGAGTCCGGACCGGCGCCCATGACCCAAGCCCCCATCGACAACCCCGTCGGTGACGGTGTGTCGGACCAGCCGCCGTCACCCGCGGCCGGTGGCCACAGCGGCGATGGTGAGGATGGCGGGGACGGAGCCGCGGCGGGAGCCGAGTCCGGTGCGGAGGGCGGGCAGACCGCCCATCCGCTGCACGCCCCCGACCCGTACAGCACACCGCCCTACGGCGGTCCCGGCCCCTGGGCGCCCGCCCCTCCTGTGCAGCGGCCCATGCCGACCCCGGCCCATGGCACCACCCTTCCGCCCGGCATCCACCCCGGCGCGACCCCCGCGCACGGCACCCAGGTGCCGCCCGCGGCGGCCCAGGCCGTGCCGCCACCCGGGATGACCCCGGCCCAGGGCACCCAGATGCCCCCGGCCGCGATGGCCCCGACCGGGATGACCCCCGCCCACGGCACCCAGCTCCCGCCGGGCACCCAGCTCCCGCCGGGCACCCAGCTCCCGCCGGGCACCCAGCTCCCGCCGGGCGCGCAGCCGGACCCGGCCGCCGCCACCGCCCAACTGCCGCAGCAGTCCGGGCAGCCCCTGCAGTCCCAGCCGGGGCAGGCCGCGCAGTGGCAGCACTATGACCCGTGGACCTCGGCACCGGACGTGCCGCGGAAGCCCTCGCGCCGCCGCGGACTGGTCGGGGCCGTGCTGATCGCGCTGATCGCGGGCTGCCTCGGCGGCGGTATCGGCGCGTATCTGGAGCATGAGCGGACCACCGAGGACAGCGCGGTGCACCTCCCGCAGGCGTCGGCCGACCAGGGTGCCGTCGACCCGGACAGCGTCTCGGGCATCGCCGCGCGTGCGCTGCCGGGCGTGGTGACCATCCATGTCAGCGGCGGCACGGAGCAGGCCACCGGCACCGGCTTCGTGCTCGACGAGCAGGGCCATATCCTCACCAACAACCACGTCGTGGAGCCCGCCGGTTCGGGCGGCGCCATATCGGTGACGTTCAGCGGCGGCGAGGTGGCGGACGCCAAGGTGATCGGCCGGGACAGCGGCTACGACCTGGCGGTCATCAAGGTCGACGGTGTCTCAGGACTGCATCCACTGGCCCTCGGCAACTCCGACTCCGTGCGCGTCGGCGACCCCGTCGTGGCGATCGGCGCCCCGTACGACCTGGCGGGCACCGTGACCTCCGGGATCATCAGCGCCAAGGAGCGCCCCATCACCGCGGGCGGTGAGCAAGGGGACGGCAGCGATGTCAGCTATGTCGACGCGCTCCAGACCGACGCCCCGATAAACCCGGGCAACTCCGGCGGCCCGCTGGTGGATTCCAAGGCGCGGGTCATCGGCATCAACAGCGCGATCCGCGCGGCCGACGACGGTTCGGGGCTCGGCGGCAGCCAAGGCGGCAGCATCGGCCTGGGCTTCGCGATCCCGATCAACCAGGGCAAGCGGGTCGCCGAGGAGCTGATCAACACCGGCAAGGCCACCCACCCTGTGATTGGTGTCACGCTCGACATGGAGTACGCGGGGGACGGCGCGCGGGTGCACACCCGGGGCGCCGACGGCCCGCCGGTCAACCCGGGTGGCCCGGGCGACAAGGCCGGGATCAAGGCCGGCGACATCGTCACGGAGGTGGACGGCGTACGGGTGCACAGCGGCCAGGAGTTGATCGTCAAGATCCGCAGCCACCGCCCCGGCGACCGGCTCCGGCTGACGCTGCGCCGGGACGGCCGGGAGCGGACGGTGGAGCTGACGCTCGGTTCGGCCAGCGGCAGCGGCTGACACGCCCGGCTGGTGACGCCGGGGGGCACCTCCCAGCGGTAGCTGGGGGAGGGTGATGTCCGGCCGGAGACGCCCGATGTTGGTCCGGGCGTCTCCCGCCCTGCCCCTGCCGACAGGTACCGTGTTCAGTGGCCTGGACCGTGGCCACAGACGTCCCTAGGAGCTGCAAGGTGTTCTTCGACATAGGACCCCTCGAGCTGATCGCGCTCGTCATCCTTGCGGTGCTCGTCTTCGGCCCGGAGAAGCTTCCGAAGGTCATCCAGGATGTGTCGCGGTTCATACGCAAGGTGAGGGAGTTCTCCGACAACGCCAAGGAGGACATCCGCTCCGAGCTGGGCCCGGAGTTCAAGGACTTCGAGTTCGAGGACCTGAATCCGAAGAATTTCGTCCGCAAGCATGTGCTCGACTCGGACGACATGGGCCTCAAGGAGATCCGTAACGGCTTCGACCTCCGCAAGGAGATGGCCGAGGTCGCGGACGCGGTGAACGGCCGGGAGAGTGACGCAGCACACGGCTCTTCCGGTTCTTCCCCGACCTCGAAGTCCGGCGGCGGGTCCGGCTCCGACAGCGGCTCCAGCACCCCTGACCTGCTGCGCAAGCGCGAAGAGCCGGGGCGCGAGGAGCGTCCGCCTTTCGACTCCGACGCCACTTGATCCCCCCGTATGCCCGGCCTGGTTGACCCGTATGGCTATCCTCCCTTTGTCCGGGGTGAGGTCGCCTGAGGGGGGCGGGCCGCCCACGACGCAGGGCAACGAGGAGGCTCCGCACAGATGGAGACGACGAGTCGGCTAGGGGAGCAAGGGGTGGCTGGTACAGCGGGCGCGTCCGCCGAGGACGGCGCGTCGGCCGCTCAAGGGATCCCCGCCGACGCTCGGCGGAGGGTCGACGGCTATCTGATGGCCGCCTTCCCGTGGTACGGCCTTGACGAGGCGTTCACGGGGCGGCGCCGGCTGATGCAGGTGGGCGCGGCCGCGGACGGCACGGTCGAGCACGGCTCCACCGGGCACGGCGACGAGCCGTCGCTGCGCGCCGAGACCGAGCCGGACCAGCAGCGCTTCGCGGTCGTGGTGACCGTGGCCAGCCGCCCGGTGCGGGACAGCGCGGACGGTACGGGCGTGCTGGAGGCCACCTCGGTCTCCTCGGCGGCCTGGCTGGCGGGGTCCGGCCTGCTGTCGTCGACCTGGCCGACGCGTATGGAGCGCGCGCTGCGCCAGGACTGGCTGGACCAGCAGACCGCGATCGCCTGGGAGCTCGCGGACGACCTCGACGGCCCGGGCTGGTCGCAGCTGTCGCTGCCGGTGGACGGGGTGCCGACCGACTTCCACTACCGCGAGTCCGAGTACGGCTGGGTGCTGGCCGGATCGGCCCGCGAGGGCGGGCACATCGGCGCGTACGGGCGCGGGATGAGCGCGTACGGGCTGGGTTTCGCGGTGATCAAGGACATCACCGCGTACGAGTAGCCGAAACCCGGCAGTCGGCCGAGACCAGGCAGCTGCCGAGGCAGAACGGCCGGACAGCAGGCAGTACGGAAAGACCGGGCGGCCCCCTGAGGAGGCCGCCCGCAGCTCTTCGCGCCCGCTCGCTGAGCCCGCCCAAGGCCGCCTAAGGCTCGCTCAGAACTTGTTGCGCGGAGTGATACCCAGCGACATACCCGCCAGCCCGCGCTGCCGCCCCCCGAGCTTGCCCGCGATGGCCCGCAGCGCGCTGCCCGCCGGGGAGTCGGGGTCGGTCAGCACGACCGGCTTCCCCTCGTCGCCGCCCTCGCGCAGCCGCACATCGATCGGGATGGCGCCGAGCACCGGCACCGTGGCGCCGGTGGCCCGGGTCAGGCCGTCGGCGACCGTCTGGCCGCCGCCCGTGCCGAAGACGTCGACCATCTCGTCGCAGTGCGGACAGGGCAGCCCGGACATGTTCTCGACCACGCCGACGATCTTCTGATGGGTCTGGACCGCGATCGAGCCCGCCCGCTCGGCGACCTCGGCGGCAGCCATCTGCGGCGTGGTGACGACCAGGATCTCGGCGTTGGGCACGAGCTGGGCCACGGAGATCGCGATATCGCCGGTGCCCGGCGGCAGGTCGAGCAGCAGCACGTCCAGGTCGCCCCAGTAGACATCGGCGAGGAACTGCTGGAGCGCGCGGTGCAGCATCGGCCCGCGCCACACCACCGGGGTGTTGCCCGGGGTGAACATGCCGATCGAGATGACCTTCACGCCGTTGGCCGACGGCGGCATGATCATGTTCTCCACCTGGGTGGGGCTGCCGTCGGCGCCCAGCATGCGCGGCACCGAGTGGCCGTAGATGTCCGCGTCCACGACGCCGACCTTCAGACCGTCGGCGGCCATCGCCGCGGCCAGGTTGACCGTCACCGACGACTTGCCGACGCCGCCCTTGCCGGACGCCACCGCGTACACCCGGGTCAGCGAGCCCGGCTTGGCGAAGGGCACCTCGCGCTCTGCCTGGCCGCCGCGCAGCGAGGTGGCCAGCTCGCGCCGCTGCTCGTCGCTCATCACATCCAGCTCGACGGTGACGCCGGCCACGCCCGCGACCTTGGACACCGCCTCCTGCACCCGGGCGGTGATCGTCTCGCGCATGGGACAGCCGGCGACCGTGAGGTAGACCGCCACCGCGACCGTGCCGTCCGCCGCGATCTCGACGGATTTGACCATGCCGAGATCCGTGATCGGCTTGTGGATCTCCGGGTCGTTGACCGTCGCGAGCGCGGTGCGCACCGCGTCCTCGGTCGGTGTGGGGGCAGTGTCGGTAGCCATACGGAGATGGTACGGCGCACCGGGTACCGAGCGGTAAGGGCGGTCAGCGGTCGCGTTCGTCACGCGGGGCCGGGGACGGGGCGGGGGACGGGGCGGCGCGACCCTTGGCCCCCTCCCGCTCCACCTCCCTGATCAGATCCTGGAACTCGGAGCGGATCCAGTCGCGGGTCGCCACCTCGCCCATGCCCATCCGCAGCGCGGCGATCTCCCGGGCCAGGAACTCGGTGTCGGCGATGGAGCGCTCGTCCCGGGCGCGGTCCTGCTCCAGGGTGACCCGGTCGCGGTCGGACTGCCGGTACTGGGAGAGCAGGATCAGCGGGGCCGAGTAGGAGGCCTGCAGCGAGAGCATCAGCGTCAGGAAGATGAACGGGAAGGAGTCGAACCGCAGCCGCTCCGGAGCCAGGATGTTCCAGCCGAGCCACACGGTGACGAAGACCGTCATCCAGACGATGAAGCGGCCGGTGCCCAGGAAGCGGGCGATCCGCTCCGACGCCTTGCCGAACGCCTCCGGGTCCCACCGCGGCAGCGGCGTGCGGCGCCGCACTCTGGGCCGGTCGAGCCGGGTTCCGTCACCGGCCATCGGGGACCTCCGGCCAGCCGCCACGGGCCGCGTGCCGGCTTCCGGGGACCGTCGGCGGGCCTCCGGAGACCGTGGGCGCGGCCATGCCGTACAGCTCCCGCTCCCGCCAGTCGGGCGGCAGCAGGTGGTCGAGCACATCGTCGACCGTCACCGCGCCGAGCAGCGAACCGCTCTCGTCCACGACCGGTGCCGTGACCAGGTTGTACGTGGCCAGATAGCTGGTCACCCCGGGCAGCAGGGCCTCGGGCCGCAGCGGCTGGAGATCGGTGTCGACGACCGAGCCGACGAGCGTGTACGGCGGCTCCCGCAGCAGCCGCTGGAAGTGCACCAGGCCCAGATAGCGGCCGGTCGGCGTCTCGTCCGGCGGCCGGCACACATACACCTGCGCGGCGAGCGCGGGGGTCAGGTCCCGGTTGCGTACGCGCGCGAGGGCGTCCGCGACCGTCGCGTCCGGGCGCAGCACGATCGGGTCGGGCGTCATCAGCCCGCCCGCCGAGCCCTCCTCGTACGACATCAGCCGCCGCATGTCCGCCGCGTCGCGCGGCCGCATCAGGGCCAGCAGCCGCTCCTTGTCCTCCTCGGGGAGCTCGGAGAGCAGATCGGCCGCGTCGTCCGGGGCCATCGCCTCCAGGACGTCGGCCGCGCGCTCCTCCTGGAGCTTGCCGAGGATTTCGACCTGGTCGTCGTCCGGCAGCTCCTCCAGGACGTCGGCGAGCCGTTCGTCGTCCAGCGCCGCGGCCACTTCGCCGCGTCGCTTCTCCGAGAGGTGGTGCAGCACATTGGCGAGGTCGGCGGGGCGCAGCTGCTCGAAGGTGGCCAGCAGATTCTCCGCGCCCTGCCCCTGCTCCTCGAGGGAGAAACCGGTGACCGCGGACCAGTCGACGGTCAGCGTCTCCCCGCGCCGCCGCAGCGCGCCCGACCTGCCGCGCCGTACGAAGACCTTGTCGATCTGCCAGTCCCGGCGCGCGGGCAGCTGCGCCATGGCCACGTCGAGGACCGTGACCTCCTCGCCCGTCTCCACCATCCGTACGGTGCGGTCCAGCAGCTCGCCGAGCACCAGGGTCTCGGTCGGGCGCTGCTGGAAGCGCCGCATGTTGACCACGCCCGTGGTGATGACCTGGCCGGACTCGACGCTCGTCACCCGGGTCATGGGCAGGAAGATCCGGCGGCGGGTGACCACTTCGACCACCAGACCCAGGAGGCGCGGCGGCCGGCCGCCCAGGCGCAGCATGGCCACCAGATCGCGGACCCGGCCCACCTGGTCGCCGTTGGGGTCGAAGACGGGAACACCCGCGAGGTGCGAGACGAACACCCTGGGGGCGCCTGCGGGCATGTCATGCGCCTCCCTGTGTCATGGGCTCTGTCATGGACTCTTCCGCCGACGCGAATATCGGCTTCATTGGCATATGTGGTCGTATTCGGCTATCGCTTTGAATGCCGGGTTCAGGCTAGCGCGCCCTGCCCTGCCCTGCCGCCGGAGCGGCACCCCTGGACGGCACCGGTACGCTGCCCCTGCATCGGCTTCAGGAGGCAGAGCAGACGTGCGCACCCGGAACCCAGCTGTCATGGCGGCGATGTGCGCGGGGTTGGCCGCGGCGCTCGCCGGATGTGGCGGCGACGGCGGCGGCGAGGACCCCGACGCGGGCACCAACGGCGTGGGCAAGCTCCCCGCCGCGAAGATCGAGGCCAGAGCCCAGAAGGCCGCCGGGGACGCCGAGGCGGTACGTCTGTCCGGCGAGCTCGTCACCAAGGGGCGCACCTACAAGGTCGACATGCGGCTCAAGGCGGACGGCGGCACCGGCCAGGTCTCCGCCGAGGGCAGCACCTTCCAGCTGCTGCGCGTCGGCAAGGACCTCTACCTCAAGGCCGACGCGGGCTTTTGGGCGCACAAGAACGAGGGCGGCGAGGGCAGCGGCAGCGGGCAGAGCGGGGGCGGACAGAGCGCGGGCGACGCCGCCGCCGCGAAGAAGCTCGACGACAAGTACGTGAAGATCCCGGCCGGCGACCCCTCGTACAAACAGCTCAGCGGGCTGACGGACAAGACCCTGCTGCTCGACGGGCTGCTCGGCCTGCACGGAAAGATCTCCACGGGCGACCGCGGCAAGGTCGACGGCGTACGGACCATCCGGATCCGCGGCGGCGAGGGCAGCGGCGGGGCGCTCGACGTGTCGTTGGAGGGCACGCCGTATCCGCTGCGGCTGGAGCGGGCGGGCCGCGCGGGCGTGATCCGGCTCGCCGACTGGGACAAGGACTTCACGCTGGCCGCGCCGGACAAGGGCGATGTCGTGGACTACGGACAGCAGATCCCGAGCGGCACGTAACTCCCCAGCGGCGCGTACCGCTGAGGCGTTGCGCAGCGAGATCCCCGGCGGCGCGTACCGCTCAGCGGCCCTTGCGCGCGCGGCCCCGGCGGGCGAGCAGCTTGGGGAGCCCGGCGGGCATCGGGCGGCGGGTGGTGGCCGGGCTCGGCGGCGGGGGCGCGGCCAGGGAGCCGGACGGCAGTTCCTCGACCGGGGCCGACGTCGGCTCCAGGCGCAGCACCCGGCACTCACGGGCCCAGCGCTCGGCGATCCGCTCGGAGTCCGGGGCGTTCAGCCGCTTGCCCTTCAGCTCGTCGACGGCGGCCGTCCACGCCTCGCCGCCGGGCGCGAGTTCGGCCACCCGGGCGGGCCAGGTGACGAGCCGTCCGCCCTTGTCCTTGCTGCGCACGGTGACGGTGGCGGCGCCGCCGTCCACCAGGCCGAGGTCGCTCAGGGGCTGCTCCCCGGGGCCGTCCCCGACCAGACAGACCGCGCCCTCGTGCCACACGTGCCACAGCGCGCGGTCGCCAACGGCCTGGGCGCCGGCCGCGCCACGGACCCAGACGAGGGCGGACTTCTTGGCCGCTTCCTCGATGAGGGCGCGGTCCAGCGGGGTCTGCGTCATGCCGACAGCCTATGGCCAGGTGGGGCGACCGCCGTACGGACGGCCGTCCCACCAGATGGGCGGGCAGTTCCGAAGGGTCCTGATGCCTCTTACCCTGAGGCCGTGTCCAATGCCAGTTCCAGCCGCTCCGGGACCTCCGCCGGTGTCGGTCCGGCCGGTCGGGCCGGACCGACAGCCCCTGTCCCGCAGGCCCCCGCCGTTCACCCCGCCGCCACCCTCGACGTGGCGCTGCTGGCACTCGCCGTCGCCTCGGTCTCGTTCTCCGCGCCCCTGGTCGCCGCGACGGCGGCCCCGGCCCTGGCCGTCGCGTTCTGGCGCAACGCCATGGCCGTCGGCGCGCTCACCCCCTTCGCGCTGCTGCGCCACCGGCGGGAGCTGCGCGGGATGGGGCGCGGCGGGGTGCTGCTGTCCGTCGGGTCGGGGGCGCTGCTCGCGCTGCACTTCGGGGCGTGGCTGCCCAGCCTGCACATGACCTCCGTCGCCTCGTCGACCGCGCTCGTCACCACGACCCCGATCTGGACCGCGCTGCTGCTGCGGCTGCGCGGGCAGCGCCCGTCCGGCCTGGTCTGGGCGGGCATGTCGGTCGCCCTCCTCGGCGTGGTGCTGCTGACCGGGGTCGATCTGTCGCTGTCCACCCGCGCGCTCGCGGGCGATGCGCTCGCGCTGGTGGGCGGTATCGCGGGCGCGGGGTATGTGGTGCTCGGCGCCGAGGTGCGGCGGACGGTGAGCACGACGGCGTACACCTATGTCTGCTACGGCACCACCAGCGTGCTTCTGCTGGTCACCTGCCTGGCCTCGGGTACGGCCCTGGGCGGCTACAGCGGCGCGACCTGGCTGAAGCTGGCCGCGCTGACGGTCACCGCGCAGCTGCTGGGCCATTCGCTCATCAACCGCGTGGTCAAGGGCCTGGGGCCGTCCATCACCTCGACCTCGCTGCTGCTCGAGACGCCGGGCGCGGCCCTGATCGCCGCCCTCTGGCTGGGCCAGACGCCGCATGCGGTCGCCTACCCGGCGCTCGGGGTGATCCTCGTCGGCCTGGCGCTGGTGGTGCTGGCGGACCGCAGAAAGCCAGGCTGAGGGCCCCGCCGCTGGCGAGTGAGCCGAAGGGGCGCGGCCGCTGTCGAAAGTGGAGAGCGCGCGGAGGCCCCGAGGAACGAGGGGCCGAGCACGGTCGACCGTCGACAGGGGCCGCGCCCCGGAGGCGAACCGAGCCTCAAAAAAAGGGGGTCAGAGCCAGCCGTTGCGCTTGAAGCCGCGGTGGATCACGAAGCAGATCGAGACCGTGACGACGAGCACCGCCGGGTAGCCGAACTTCCAGCGCAGCTCCGGCATGTAGTCGAAGTTCATGCCGTAGATCCCGGCGATCATCGTGGGCACGGCGAAGATCGCCGCCCAGGACGTGATCTTGCGCATGTCCTCGTTCTGGGCCACGGTGGCCTGCGCCAGATTGGCCTGGAGGATCGAGTTGAGCAGGTCGTCGAAGGCCAGCACCTGCTCATTGACGCGCGCCAGGTGGTCCGCGACGTCCCGGAAGTACTTCTGGATGTCCGGGTCCACCACCCGCATCGGCCGCTCGCTCAGCAGCTGCATCGGCCGCAGCAGCGGCGAGACGGCCCGCTTGAACTCCAGCACCTCTCGCTTGAGCTGGTAGATCCGCCCCGCGTCGCCGCCCCGCCGGGAGCTGGCCGCCGAGAAGACGTCGATCTCGACCTCGTCGATGTCGTCCTGGACCGCGTCGGCGACCGCGAGATAGCCGTCCACGACCTGGTCGGCGATCGCGTGCAGCACCGCCGAGGGGCCCTTGGCCAGCAGCTCGGGGTCCTCCTGGAGGCGGTGGCGCAGCGCGCGCAGCGAGCCTTGGCCGCCGTGTCGGACGGTCACGATGAAGTTCCGGCCGGTGAAGCACATGACCTCGCCGGTCTCGACGACCTCGCTGGTGGCGGTGAGCTCCGCGTGCTCGACGTAGTGGATCGTCTTGAAGACGGTGAACAGGGAGTCGTCGTACCGCTCCAGCTTCGGCCGCTGGTGCGCCTGGACCGCATCCTCCACGGCCAGCGGGTGGAGTCCGAACTCCTGTGCGATTCCGGCGAACTCGCGCTCGGTCGGCTCGTGCAGCCCGATCCAGGCGAAGCCGCCCTCGGCGCGCACCCGCTTCATGGCCTCGGCCGGGCTGCAGTGGTCGCTGACCCGCCGCCCGTCGCGGTAGACGGCGCAGTCGATCACCGCGCTCGAGACGGAGGGGTCGCGGGTGTTGTCGTAGTTGCTGGTGGCGCGGGTGCGGCGCAGGGCGGGGCGGACGGCTGCGCGCAGGTCACGGATCATCGACATGACGGGCTCCTTCACGGGCAGGCCGTCAGCGGCGGGCGCGCGGCGCAGCGCGGCCCGGAAGGTGGACGTACGGGCTTCGGTGGCCGTACGTCCGCAAAGCGGGCGGCACTCCGTGCGATGGCGCTGACGGAAGTTCGCGGTAGAAAAGAGACAAAGCGTTACGAAGGCGCTCTACCGTCAAGTGCCCTGGATGCGCATCGACTTCACGTGTTTCACCGCCGAGCGGTGGGGTACGGAAGGTTTCAGATCAAGAACAGCCGCATACCGAGGGGAAGAGGACGGGAGAACTGTCGGTACTGCACGGTCGACTAGGATCCACCGCAGCCCCACCTCCTCCGGTCGGTCCCCCTTGAGGGATGACGTATAACTCCCTGGGCAGGCGCCAAGGCTATCAGCCGTCTGAACCGATAAGTCGCCGCTTTGCCTGTTCGATACGCGATCTATGCTCGCCGCATGTCAGACGTTCTTCAGCTGGTCGAGGCCCGATTGCGGACGGCGCTTGGCGAGCCTGACGCCCGCGCCGCCGTGACCTTCGTCGGCACGGACCGCATCGAGGTGCTGCGCTTCCGCGACGCGGACGTCGTGCGTTACGCCACACTCGGCATGGCCGACCGGCCGATGACCGACCCGACCGCCGTCGTCGCCGACCCGCTGCGCGGCCCGCGCGCCGAGTTGGTGCTGACGGTGCGGATCGGCGGCGCGGCCGTGGGCCCCGGGCTGCCCGTGCTCGACGAGGTGCTGCGCCCGCTCGCCGTCCTCGCCGCGTCCCCCCAGGTGGAGGGCGTGGTGGTGGCGCCGGGAGCCTCGCTGGACCTGGGCGGGCCGCTGTGGCCGGGCGCGCCCTTCACCTCCGTATTGGTGGCCGAACCGGGCGGGCTGGTCGAGGACTTGGAGCTCGACCAGCCGATGGACCCGGTCCGTTTTCTGCCGCTGCTGCCCATGACCGGGAACGAGGCGGCGTGGAAGCGGGTGCACGGCGCGGGCGCGCTGCAGGACCGCTGGCTCAGGCACGGCACGGATCTGCGGGACCCGAGCCGCTCCGGGGTGCCGCTGGCGAGCTGAGATGAGGGGCGGCTCGGGTGCCGGCCCGAGTCGCATCCGGACGGGTGATCGTCCTTGACGTGGCGACGCCCGGGGAGGACCGTGGGGCCCTATGAGGGGCGAACCCAGTTGCCCGAAGTGCGGTGGCCGGGTGCGGGCGCCCGGTCTCTTCGCCGACTCCTGGCAGTGCGGGGTGCACGGCACAGTGCATCCGCTTCAGCCGGTCGTCCCGCCGAGCGTCGAAGCACTCGTGGTCGTCACCAACCGTGCCCGGGTGCCGGTGTGGATGCCGTGGCCGCTTCCGGTCGGCTGGCTTTTCACCGGCGTCGCATGCGCGGGCGACGACCGCAGCGGCGGCCGGGCCACCGCCGTGGCCTGCTCGGGACCCGGCCCGCTGGGCGGGCCCGGGGAGCTGCTGCTGGTCGCGGAGGAGCTGGGGGTCGGGCTCGGTGCGCGATACGCCGGGATCCGCGGCCCCGACCCGGGGCCCGGTATGCGGGTCGACCGGGCGCCGCAGGTCAAGGTGTTGGCCGCCGGGCGGCCCACCCCGCTGTGGCTGGTCGAGGGCACACCGGACGACCGCGCGGTGTTCGCGGGGGAGGCGTGCGGGCTGTGGCTGTGGGCGATCGTCTGGCCCGAGCAGACCGGTCTGATGATGTACGACGAGATGGTGCTCACCGATCTGCGGGATGCCGGGGCCGAGGTGGACCTGGTGCCGTGCGGGGCGCTGTCGCCGCGCATCCTGGGCTGATCATCTCGGTCGCGGCCGGTTATTCTGAAGCGTCCCCTCCGTTCCACCGCCGCAGCTGGGAGCCCGCGTCGTGCGCATCGATCTGCACACCCACTCCACTGCGTCCGACGGTACGGACACCCCCGCCGAGCTGGTGCTGGGCGCCGCCGCGGCCGGTCTTGACGTCGTCGCGCTCACCGACCACGACACCGTCGGCGGGTACGAGGAGGCGAAGCGGGCGCTGCGCGGCGTTTCATCGGGGCTGACCCTGGTGACCGGCGCCGAGCTGTCGTGCCGGCTGATGGTCCCGCCGTCCGACGGCGGCTCGGGCACCTCAGGTACGTCGGAAGACGGCGCGGCGGGCGTGAGCCTGCACATGCTGGCGTATCTCTTCGACCCGGTCGAGCCGGAGCTGGCGCGCGAGCGCGAGCTCGTCCGCGACGACCGGGTGCCGCGCGCCCGGGCGATGGTCGACAAGCTGCGGGAGCTGGGCGTGCCGATCACCTGGGAGCAGGTGGCCCGGATCGCCGGCGACGGGGCCGTGGGGCGGCCGCATGTGGCGACCGCGCTGGTCGAGCTGGGCGTCGTCGAAAGCGTCTCGGACGCCTTCACTCCGCAGTGGCTCGCCAATGGCGGCCGGGCCTACGTCGAGAAGCACGAGCTCGACCCGTTCGAGGCGATCCGCCTGGTCAAGGCGGCCGGCGGGGTGACCGTCTTCGCGCATCCGCTGGCCCTCAAGCGCGGGCTGTGCGTGCCCGAGAGCGCGATCGCGGAGCTCGCCGCCGCGGGTCTTGACGGGATCGAGGTCGACCATATGGACCACGACGAGCCCACGCGTGCCCGGCTGCGCGGCCTCGCGGCCGAGCTCGGTCTGCTCACCACGGGCTCCAGCGACTACCACGGCAGCCGTAAGACCTGTCGTCTCGGCGAGTACACGACGGATCCCGAGATCTACGGAGAGATCGTCCGCCGGGCGACCGGGGCGTCCCCGGTGCCGGGCGGGGCCGGCTGAGCGGTCCGTCCGTCGCCCGGACGCACAAGCGCCCCCGTGCGACGAGGCACGAGGGCGCCGGAAGCTGCGTACTGCGAGCTACTGCTACGTACTACAACGGGGCGTTACCGGGCTGAGCTTTCGGCGGGGCGGATGTAGATGCGCTGACCGATTGCGGCGGCCTGCTGCACGATCCGGTTGACGGAGGCGGCGTCTACAACGGTGCTGTCCACGGCGGTCCCGTCGACATCGTCGAGGCGCATGATCTCGAAGCGCATGGCTTCTCCCTTCGTCTGATCCTCCTGAGGAGAACTGTGGTGTGAGACGGATGCGCGCGGCGCCAGTGCCGCGAGCTTCCGTACGGTTCAACAGAGGGTGCCATGGAAAACATTCCCTACGCTAAAGAAAATTTTCGGGAGCCTAATTACCGTCTCGTACCAGGTCCGGTTGTGTCCTGAGCGCGTCGGCCCGGAGAATGAAGCGCGTATGAGTGACGTCACGCCTCCGGGCCAACCAGACCTCGCCTCGGTCGTCGCAGGTATCGAGCGCACCAATGAGCTGCTGCAGCGTGTGCTCGCAGAGGTCGCGACCACACCGTCCACCCACGCGATATTCGTGGACGCCGGCTATGTCTACGCGGCCGCCGGCCGACTGGTCGCAGGAACCGAGGACCGCAGAAGCTTCGAGCTCGACGCCGAGGGGCTCATCGAGGCGTTCATCGACAAGGCCCGCACGATCTTCCCGGACAGCAGGCTGCTGCGCGTCTACTGGTACGACGGCGCCCGGCGCCGTATCCACACCTCCGAGCAGCAGAGCATCGCCGAGCTGCCCGACGTCAAGGTCCGGCTCGGCAACCTCAACGCCAACAACCAGCAGAAGGGCGTCGACTCCCTCATCCGCTCCGACCTGGAATCCCTCGCCCGGCACCGCGCCATCGGCGACGCGGTGCTGATCGGCGGGGACGAGGACCTGGTCTCCGCGGTCGAGGCGGCCCAGGGGTACGGCGCGCGGGTGCACCTCTGGGGCATCGAGGCCGTCGAGGGGCGCAATCAGGCCGAGCCGCTGCTGTGGGAGGTCGACAGCCAGCGCACCTTCGACCTCGACTTCTGCAAGCCGTACGTCACCCGCCGCCCCGCGGGATTCGAACCGTACGGAGCCGAACCGGGCCCGGGCGCGCCCGCCCCCAGCCGCGACGACGTCCGCTTCGTCGGGGCGCAGATCGCCGCGCGATGGCTCTCCTCGCGCGGCCGGGAATCACTCGCCGAGCTGCTGCCCGGCCACCCCTACCTGCCGGGCTCGGTCGACCAGGAGCTGCTGATCGACGCGGAGGCCCTGCTGCGGCTGTCGCTGCGTACGCATGCCGACCTTCGGCGGGCGCTGCGGGACGGCTTCTGGGAGCACCTGCAGGCCCAGTACTGACGCGTCAGCTGTCGCCGTCGACACCGCGCCAGAAGTCGATCAGGGCCTCGGCGGTGGGGAGCGGTCGCTCCGCGTTGGGAGAGTGCCCCGCGCCCTGGATCACGGTGCGGTGGGCGCCGAGCCGTTCGGCCATCTCGTCCATCAGCGGCACCGGCCAGGCGTAGTCCACGATCCCGGACAGCACATGCTTGGGCAGCGCCACCCCGGCCAGCTCCGCGACCCGGTCCGGCTCGCTGTTCAGCTGCCGCCCGGTGGCGATCAGCTGCTCGGGAACCGTGCCCAGCCAGCGCTGGTGGAGGAAGTCCTCGACGCCCGGCGGCGTGGTCTCCTCGGGCGCCTCCGGCGGGTCGAGCTCGCGCATCGCCTGCCAGACGGTCTCCATATCGGTCACGGCCAGCGCGTCGATCAGCAGCTTGGTGCGGGCCTGCTGCGATTCGGAGATGGCGGCCGGGCCGGAGCACATCAGCGTCAGCGAGGCGAAGGCGTCCGGGGCCATCATCACGGCGGTCCGTACGACCAGCCCGCCGAGCGAATGCCCGAGCACATGCAGCGGCGCGGAGCCTTGGGCGGTGGCGGCGGTGGTGTCGGCGGCGGCGTGCAGTGCGGCCGCCTGCGCCAGGACGTCCCGGGCCAGCTCCTGCTGCGCGTACGCCGCCTCGTCCCGCGGCCCGCCGGTCTCGTGCTGCCCCCGCCCATCGACCGCGACCACCCGGAACCCGGCGCGGGCCAGCGGCTCCAGCAGCGCGATGAAGTCCTCCTTGCTCCCGGTGAACCCGGGCACCAGCAGCACCGTCCCCCGCACCACCCCCTCAGGTCGCGCGTCATGTACGGCGAACTCCCCGCGGGCGGTACGAAGACGGTGCGCACGGGCGCACCCGGGCAGCGTGATGAACGGCGGCCTGCTCATGCGCCGAGGCTAGCGCGCACACGGAAAATCCCGGCCAACCCGCCATGACGTGTGCCGCCACGTCCCCACGTCCGCCGCGCCCCGCGCGTCTTCGCGTGCGCGGGCCGCCATGCTCCTTGAGCAGCGTCCTCGGCGCCCTCGGCGCCCGCGTGCGCGCGGGGCGGGACTCGTGTCCAAGGGGCGCGCGGCGTCGGTGGCGGGTCGGCTTCGGCCGGTGGCCGTCGGGGGCCGGGCCGGTGTCTGCTGCGATTGGCCGCTGCCCCCGGCGGCCGGCCGTGGCTGGTGGCCGGTGCCGCACGCCGTCCCGTCGCCGCCCGGGTCGGCGCTGCCATTCGGCTCGCCGCGCGTCGGCGCCGTACCGCCCCCCAGGCGCGGTGGTGTCGGTGCCGCGTGCGGTGTCGCTTCCGGCGGGTCCGCGGTCTCCTGACGCGGGAAGCGTCCCGGACAGCGCGATCGGAGGACGGTCGGGGGAATCGACCGGTGCGGCCGGACGGCTGTTGCCCCGGTTGGGGGCTCCGGGGACGCCGAAGGGCCCGGTCCGGGGGAGCGGATCGGGCCCTTCGGCGGTGGGGCGGGTGGCGTCAGCTTGTCTCTGTGGCCTCGGCCTTCGACGCTGCCGAGCGGGTGCGGCGACGGCGGCGGACCGGCTTGGCCTCGCCGTCCCCGGCCTCGGCCGGGGCCGTTTCGGCCTGCGGTGCCGGTGCCGGTGCCGGTGCTGCCGTCGCTTCCGTGGCCTTGGCGGTTGCCGCGCCGCGGGTGCGGCGGCGGCGCGGCTTGGCCGGGGCCTCAGGCTCCGCCTCGGGCTGTGCGGGGTCGGTCACGGCCGTGGTCGGGCCCTCGGCCGTGGTGACCGCCGCCTCGGCGTCGGTGCCGCTGTCGGCTGCCTTGGCCGTGGCCCCCGCGCGGGTGCGCCGACGGCGGCGGGGCTGCCGTGGCTCCGCGGTGGCCTCCGGGGCCGGGGCCTCGGCTGTGCCCTCCGCCGTGTCCACGGCTGCCTCGGCCGCCTGCGTCGAGTCGTCGGTCACCCCGTCGACCACGACGCCGCCGCGCAGCCGGCGCCGCTGGCGCGGCGTGCGGGTGCGGGCCGGGCGCTCCTCGGCAGGCGCCGCCGCCGAGGGGCGGCGGCCGCCGCGCGCGGACCGGGCTCCGCGGGCGCCGGTCTCGCCGAGGTCTTCGATCTCCTCGGCGTCCAGGCCCGCCCGGGTGCGCTCGGCGCGCGGCAGGACACCGGTGGTGCCCTCCGGGATGTTCAGCAGCTCGTACAGGTGCTCGGAGGTGGAGTAGGTCTCCTCCGGCTCGTTGAACGGCAGGTCGAGCGCCTTGTTGATCAGCTGCCAGCGCGGGATGTCGTCCCAGTCGACGAGGGTGATGGCGGTGCCCGACGCGCCCGCGCGGCCGGTGCGGCCGATGCGGTGCAGATACGTCTTCTCGTCCTCGGGGGACTGGTAGTTGATCACATGCGTGACGCCCTCGACGTCGATGCCGCGCGCGGCGACGTCGGTGGCCACCAGCACATCGACCTTGCCGTTGCGGAAGGCGCGCAGCGCCTGCTCGCGCGCCCCCTGGCCGAGGTCGCCGTGCACCGCGCCGGAGGCGAAGCCACGGTGGGAGAGCTGGTCGGCGATGTCGGCGGCGGTCCGCTTCGTACGGCAGAAGATCATGACGAGGCCGCGGCCCTCGGCCTGCAGCACCCGCGCCACGACCTCCGGCTTGTCCAGGGAGTGGGCCCGGAAGACATGCTGGGTGATGTTCGCGACGGTCGCGCCCTCGTCGTCCGGCGCGGTGGCGCGGATGTGGGTGGGCTGCGACATATAGCGCCGGGCCAGCGAGATGACCTGGCCCGGCATGGTCGCCGAGAAGAGCATCGTCTGGCGCTTGGCGGGCAGCATCTGGATGATCTTCTCGACGTCGGGCAGGAAGCCCAGGTCGAGCATCTCATCGGCCTCGTCGAGGACGAGGCTCTTGACGGAGGAGAGCCGCAGCTTCTTCTGGCCCGCCAGGTCGAGCAGCCGGCCGGGGGTGCCGACGACCACGTCGACGCCCTTCTTCAGGGCCTCGACCTGCGGTTCGTACGCACGGCCGCCGTAGATGGACACAACGCGCACGGCGCGGACCTTGCCGGCGGTGAGCAGGTCGTTGGTGACCTGCTGGCAGAGCTCGCGGGTGGGGACGACCACGAGCGCCTGCGGGGCGTCGGTCAGCAGCTCGGGCTTGGCCCGGCCCGCCTCGACGTCCGCGGGGACGGTGACGCGCTCCAGCAGCGGGAGGCCGAAGCCCAGCGTCTTGCCGGTGCCGGTCTTGGCCTGTCCGATGACGTCGGAGCCCGAGAGGGCCACGGGGAGCGTCATCTCTTGGATGGGGAACGGGGACGTGATGCCGACGGCCTCAAGGGCCTCGGCCGTCTCGGGGAGGATCCCGAGGTCTCGGAAAGTGGTCAGGATGCTTGCCTCTTCTGTGAGACGCGGCGTGAGGCGGCGAAGGGGTCGCACGGCGCCCCGAGTACAACCGGCCTTGGGGTGGCCGGTCCGGCGCGGGACCACTGCCCTCGCTCGAGCGCTCATACCGCGAGCGGGTCCCTCCTGCCGTGCGCACGATTACGTGCGCGCCGCGCGGAGGGCGGTCGGTTTGGAGCCGATCGGGCCACCGACCGGGCATCCGTATGCGTGGAACGACCCGCCGATACTCGACGGGTGCCTCTAGCACTGTACCCCGAGACCGCGCATCTGTGACCGGGATGCCGGATGCGCCCCGTTGCCGGTCCCGGCTGACCAGGGCCTTCCACGGGGCGCTGGGCGGGCTATTGTGCGCAGCATGGAGACGTCTGACACACCGGAGAACGCCCCCGCCGACGGGGAGCGCGCCGAGGGACACGCCGACGGGGAGCGGACTGGGATCGCCGCCCAGGACTGGGCGCGGGCGGCCGCCCACCCGCAGTACCGGGCCGCCGTGGTGGACCTGCTCGGCGCCCTCGCCTACGGCGAGCTGGCCGCCTTCGAGCGCCTGGCCGAGGACGCCAAGCTGGCGCCCACGCTGGAGGACAAGGCGGAGCTGGCGAAGATGGCGTCCGCCGAGTTCCACCACTTCCAGCAGCTCAGAGACCGGCTGGCGGAGGTGGGCGAGCAGCCGACGGCGGCCATGGAGCCGTTCGCGGCGGCGCTGGACGGGTTCCATCGCCAGACCGCGCCGTCGGACTGGCTGGAGGGCCTGGTCAAGGCCTACGTCGGCGACTCGATCGCCAGCGACTTCTACCGCGAGGTGGCGGCCCGGCTGGACTCGGACACCCGCGGGCTGGTGCTGAGTGTGCTCGACGACACCGGCCACGCCTCGTTCGCGGTGGAGAAGGTACGGGCGGCCATCGAGGCCGACCCGCGGGTCGGCGGGCGGCTGGCGCTGTGGGCGCGGCGGCTGATGGGTGAGGCGCTGTCGCAGGCGCAGCGCGTGGTCGCGGAGCGGGACGCGCTGTCCACGATGCTGGTGGGCGGGGTCGCGGACGGCTTCGACCTGGCGGAGGTCGGCCGGATGTTCTCCCGGATCACCGAGGCGCACACCAAGCGGATGGCGGCGCTGGGCCTGGCGTCCTGAGCCTGGCGTCCTGAGCCTGGTGCTCTGAGTCGTCGGACGGAGCGGTAGCGCGCGGCCCGCGCCCCTGGAGGGGTGCGGGCCGCGGTGCGTATGGGGGTGGCTCTGAGGCCGGTGGCTCTGAGCCCGGTGTCTCTCGGACAGGTGGCTCTCAGGCCGTGGCGGAGCGGCGGAGCCTGCGGGCCGGGCGGACCAGCAGCGACAGCAGCGCCACCGAGACGCCGAGCGCGACGATCAGCACCGTCGGCGCATGTCCCGCGCCCAGCACGGCGTGGGCGAGCAGGGAGCCGAGAAGCGCGGCGCCGGGGCCGGTGGACAGCAGCAGCCGTCGGGAATGGAACCTTCGAGGCTGCCAGCGGCCCGCCCCGTAGGCGATGGCGAGACCGATCAGTACGGAGCCGAGCGCTTCCAAGATCATGGTGCGTCCTCCCGTGCGTGGATCGGGATCGAGGCCTCGTGGTACGGCGGTGCCGAGCCCCGGTCGCAGCCGTCCTACCCCCGGCCGGTGGCGGGCAACCCTGCCCGGCCGACCGAACCTGAAGACGGCCTTCCGCACGCGCCTGAAAAGGGGCGGGGCCCGGTGAGGGTTCTCACCGGGCCCCGCCGCGTTCCGTTGGCGCGGACGCTGCTCAGAGCGCGCTGAAGCCGACCTTGCGGGCGGCCGGCTCGCCGATCTCGACGTATGCGAGCCGGTCGGACGGGACCAGGACCTTGCGGCCGTGGTCGTCCACCAGGGTCAGCAGCTGCGCCTTGCCGGCGAGCGCGTCGGCCACGGCGCGCTCGACTTCCTCGGCAGACTGTCCGCTCTCCAAAACGATCTCGCGGGGCGCGTGCTGCACGCCGATCTTGACCTCCACGGCTTTGTCCCTCCGACGGTCAGTTGGGGTGCGCGGCCAGCCGCGCCGTACGCAGCACACATTAGCCCGGTGCGGAGACCGGACGGGCCGTACGGGCGCACGCCCGCAGCGAACACGCGGCCGCCGGGGGCGCGGCGGACACCCGCACACCGCCCCGGCCGCCGCGCGCGGCTCTCAGTTGCCGCCGTCGGCGCCGTGCAGCGGGAAGCCCGCGATGCCCCGCCAGGCGAGCGAGGTGAGCAGCTGCACGGCCGTATCGCGCGGCACCTGGCTCTCGCTGGAGAGCCAGTAGCGCGCGACGACCTGCGAGACCCCGCCGAGGCCGACCGCCAGCAGCATCGACTCGTCCTTCGGCAGGCCGGTGTCCTCGGCGATCACCTCGCTGATCGCCTCGGCGCACTGCAGCGAGACCCGGTCCACGCGCTCGCGCACGGCCGGCTCGTTGGTCAGGTCCGACTCGAACACCAGCCGGAAGGCGCCGCCCTCGTTCTCGACGTACGCGAAGTAGGCGTCCATGGTGGCGGCGACGCGCTGCTTGTTCTCGGTCGTCGACGCCAGCGCGGTGCGCACCGACTGCAGCAGTGCCTCGCAGTGCTGGTCCAGCAGAGCCAGATAGAGGTCGAGCTTGCCGGGGAAGTGCTGGTAGAGCACCGGCTTGCTGACCCCGGCGCGCTCGGCGATATCGTCCATGGCCGCCGCGTGATAGCCCTGTGCCACGAAGACCTCCTGGGCCGCTCCCAGGAGCTGATTCCGTCGGGCTCGGCGCGGCAGGCGCGTGCCCCGCGGGCGCGCCTCGGTCTGCTCGATGGCTGTCACGCCGCCTCCCAATGAGTGTTCTGTACACGGTGTGCACCGCGCCCGCCATCGTACTTTTGGGTAACAGGGCGGCGCGCGGTCCGTACGGAGAATTTCACGGGCCGCACTCCGTGGAAAGTCGATAAAGCTGACAAATGGCGCAGTTCACAGGTAGTCGTCCTCGTCCACCTCGACGATCCGGGCCTGCTCCACGCGGTCCGCCTCGTTCGCCTCCGACAATGTGTCCGCGCTCACGGGCTCGTCCCGGTTCGGCAGGAGGTCGTGGTGCTGCTCCGCGGCGTCCACTTCCGGTGCTTCGACGTCCTCCACGGCGAATTCGGCGGCGTCGTCTTCCTCGAAGGTCTCGGGGTCGCTGGGGTCGACGGACATTTCTCCCCTTCCTCAGGCGTTCCTCAGGCGCCCGGGTCCGGGCGTTTCTCCCGCCCGCCCCGGCCCGGTGATCGTCCCTGTATTTACGAGCCTAGGAGAGCTCACTTTCGGACGCTACGCGGCCTGTGAGGGCGAACACAG
The DNA here is from genome assembly GCF_042734105.1 of Streptomyces sp. NPDC059679. NCBI lineage: Bacteria > Bacillati > Actinomycetota > Actinomycetes > Kitasatosporales > Streptomycetaceae > Streptomyces > Streptomyces sp. NPDC059679. The sequence goes on from NZ_JBHWES010000025.1 coordinate 116,670, forward strand.
GGCTCCGAGTGTGATCGTCTCGTAACATTGCTGCATGTCTTCGACCGAGCAGCCGGTTCCCCGCATCCTCTCCGCGGTCCCGCCCGCCCGGCCCGTTCGCGTCGGAGCGGGGGAGCGGCTGCGTACGGTGCGCCTCTCCGGTCTCACCCTCACCGTACGGTCCCGCCCGCCGATCCGGGACGGTCTGCCGCCCGCGCTTTATGTGCACGGGCTCGGCGGCTCCTCGCAGAACTGGTCCCTCCTGATGGAGCCGCTTGCCGAGCGAGTGGACGGAGAGGCCCTTGACCTGCCCGGCTTCGGTGACTCCCCGCCGCCGGACGACGGCGACTACTCGATACCGGGCCACGCCCGTGCCGTGATCCGCTATCTCGACGCGAGCGGGCGCGGCCCCGTGCACCTGGTCGGCAATTCACTGGGCGGCGCGGTCTCCACCCGCGTCGCCGCGCTGCGGCCGGACCTGGTGCGCACCCTCACCCTCGTCTCGCCCGCGCTGCCCGAGCTGCCCCCGCAAATGACGGCGGTCCCCACCGGCCTGCTCGCGGTCCCCGGCGTCACCCGGCTGTTCACCCGGCTGACCCGGGACTGGGACGCGGAGCGGCGCACCCGCGAGGCGATGGCCCTCACCTATGGCAACCCGTCGCGGGTCAGCCCCGAGAACTTCGCACTGGCGGTGCAGGAGTTCGAGCGGAAGCTCGCCCTCCCGTACTTCTGGGACGCGCTGACGCGCTCGGCGCGCGGCCTCGTCGATTCGTACACGCTCGGCGGCCGGCACTCGATGTGGCGGCAGGCCGAGCGGGTGCTGGCGCCGACGCTGCTGGTGTACGGGATGCGTGACCAGCTGGTGTCCTACCGAATGGCGCAGCGGGCCGGCGCGGCCTTCCGCGACTCGCGGCTGTTGACGCTGGTGGACGCGGGGCACGTGGCGATGATGGAGTATCCCGAGGCAGTGGCGCAGGGGATGCGCGAACTGCTCGACGACGTGACAGGCCGAGAAGGCAGAGCAGGCCGGGAGGGCCGGGAGGACGGCGGCCGCCGGGGTGACCCGGGGATGCGGACCGCCCCGGTGCCCGGCACGGACGGGAGCGGTGCGGCGCGTGGGTAAACACAGCGCACGTGGCAGCCAGAGCCAGGAGGACCGCGACCGCCGGTCCGGGCAGGCGGGCCCAGGCTCCGCCCCCGGCGGCGGCCGTGGCCCCGGTGCCGGTCCCGGCTTTGTGGAGTACACGCCCTCCGGTCCGGCCGGAGGCCCGGGCACCGGCCGCAGGCGGCGGATGGTGCCGGGACCGGGGCCTGGGGCTGGTCCTGAGCCTGGTGTGGATCCTGGTGTGACGCCGCCGCAGGGTGTGCCGCGGATGCGTCCGCAGGGGCCCGGTGTGCCGCGGGCCAGGGGCGGGCACCCGGAGCACCGTGAGCCGGGCGGCGGTTGGGGCGCCGTGGGCGGTCCGGGCGGGCCGGGCGGTCGTATGGTCCCGGGCGGGCCCGGGGGGCCTGGCGGTCCGGCGGGTCCCGGTGGTTTCGGCGGACCGGGGCGGCCTGGCGGCCAGCCGCGTCCCGGTGGTCAGACCGGTCCTGGCGGTCCGGTGTGGCGCGGCGGTTTGAGCGGTGTGCCCGGCGGCCCTGGTGGTCCCGGTGGTCCGGGCGGTATGCCTGGCGGGGCGCGGGCGTCTTTTGGGGCGCGGACCGCGAGCCCTGCGCCGGACGCGACGGTGGGCGGCCTGATGCCAGGCCCGCGCAAGGAGTACGTCGACGCGTTCGACACCTCCGAAGCCCTCGACTGCGACGGCGAGGACGTCTTCGCCGCGGGCGCCCCGGGAGCGCCGCGCCGCGCCGGGGCGGACGGCGCCGATGGCATGGACGCCGACGCCGACGACGGTGAGGGCGAGACCCAAGAGGCGGCCGGCGCGGCCAAGGGCGGCAAGGGGCGGACGTTCACCGGTGTCGCCGCCGCGGCCGTGACCACCGTGCTGGCGGTCGTGGTCGCCGGGCAGGTGGCCAACGGGCCGCAGGACAGCGGCAACAGCGCGCGCGCCCAGGGCGGCGCGGAGCGCACCGAAGCCGCGGGCGACGACGACGGGAACGGCGAGCGGGCGGCGCGGCCCGCCCCGACCACCCCGGCCCCGAAGGCCACTTCGTACGCCGCGCTGATGACGCAGAAGTTCCCGCTGGACCCGAAGCTGAGCGGATCCGGGGCGTTCACGACGGTCGCCGGGCAGGACAAGGGGACCGGCCGGGGCCGGGTGTGGCGCTATCGCGTGGACGTGGAGAAGGGCCTGCCGCTGGACGGCGAGCTGTTCGCGCAGGCCGTGCACAAGACGCTGAATGACAACCGTAGTTGGGGCCACGGCGGGGCCAGCTCCTTCGACCGGGTCTCCTCCGGCCGGGCCGACTTCGTGATCACGCTGGCGAGCCCCGGCACCACCGCGAAGTGGTGTCTGAAATCCGGTCTGGACACCACCCAGGACAACGTCTCCTGCGACTCCGCCTCCACCGAGCGCGTCATGATCAACGCCTATCGGTGGGCACAGGGCGCGAAGACCTTCGGCGACGACAGGATGCATGCCTACCGGCAGATGCTCATCAACCACGAGGTGGGCCACCGGCTCGGGCACAACCACGAGATCTGCTCCCGGCAGGGCGCGCTGGCGCCGGTGATGATGCAGCAGACCAAGTTCCTGACGACCGACGGGGCGACCTGTCGGCCGAACGCCTGGCCGTATCCCAAGTGACGGGCGGCCGCGGGTAGCCGGCGGCCGTACCCGCGTACGGAGCCCCACAACGCCTGACGTCCGAGAAGGTCACGGGCGTTCACCCCTTCCGGTGGTGGGGGGGGGCAACCCGCCGGCCCCCCCCCCCCCACCCCCCCAACCAGGGGCCCCCGCCCCGGCCCGGGGCGCC
>NZ_JBHWES010000025.1:119574-151369 GCF_042734105.1 Streptomyces sp. NPDC059679
ACCCGCCGTGACCTTCCTATAGTCCGCGTAGCCCCTCCTCGGTGTGTTCGGCACCCCCCCCGCCGCCCCCCCCCCCACCACCCTGCCCGCATAACGTGCTCCCGCTGCCGGACGGCGGCGCGACGGCTTGCCGACATGGGAGATCGGGGGTGCGCTCATGCGCGTGGGACTGCTCACGGAGGGTGGGTACCCGTACGCGGATGGTGAGGCGCGGCTGTGGTGCGACCGGCTGGTGCGGGGGCTGGCCCAGCACGAGTTCGAGGTCTACGCCCTCAGCCGGAGCGCCCGCCAGGCGGCGGGGGGCTTCATGGAGCTGCCCGGCGCGGTGCGGCGGGTCCGTACCGCACCGCTGTGGGGGGAGGCGGCGCGGGCGCCGCGCCGGGACCGGGGGAGGTACGGGCGGCGCGAGCGGCGGCGGTTCGCGGAGTGCTTCGGGGAGCTGGCGGCGGCGATCAGCGCGCCGGGCGGCCCCGGGAGCCCCGGCGCGCCCGCTGCCGCAGGGGCGGCCGGAACCGCGGGGGCCGCGGGGGCTGCCGGATCGCAGGCGGACCGTTTCGCCAGCGGCCTGTACGGGCTCGCCGAGCTGGCCCGGGAGCACGGCGGGCTGCCCGCCGCGCTGCGCTCCGAGACGGCCGTACGCGCCCTGGAGCGGGCCTGCCACGCGCCCGGTGCGCTTCAGGGTGCCCACCGGGCGCGGGTGGCCGACCTGCTGACCGTGACCGGCGCGCTGGAGCGCGCGCTGCGGCCGCTGTCGCTCGACTGGTACGGCGACGGTGAGGGAGGCGGCGGGGGAGGCGGCGAGGGCCCTGGCGGTGAGGGCTCCTCCGGCGAGGCCGGCCTGTCCGGCGTGGACCTGTGCCATGCCTCCTCCGCGGGCCTGGCCGCGCTCCCGGGGATGCTGGCCCGGCGCTTCTTCGGCACGCCCCTCCTGATCACCGAGTACGGCGTACGGCTGCGCGAGTACTACCTGGCGAGCGCGGCGGGCCCGGGCGGCGCGGTGCTCTCCGCCCCGGTGCGGACACTGCTCGCCTCGTTCCAGGGCCGGCTGACCGCCGAGGCGTACGCCCGCGCGGCGCTGACCACCCCCGGCAACACCCATGCCCGCCGCTGGCAGGAGCGGTGCGGCGCCGCCCCGGAGCGGCTGCGCACCGTCTACCCCGGCATGGACGCGAGCCGCTTCGCGGAGGTCGGCGAGCGCGGCGCGGGTGCGGGCGACGGCGACGGCGCCGGGGCGCGGGGCGACGACGGCTGGACGCTGGTGTGGCTGGGCCGTCTCGAGCCCGCCAAGGACGTCGCGGCCCTGCTGCACGCCTTCGCCCAGGTGCGGCGTGCGGTGCCCCGCGCGCGGCTGCGCCTCGTCGAGACCGGGCGCCCCGCCTCCGCCCCCGCCGACGGCTACCCGGCCCACTGCCGCGCCCTCGCTGCCCACCTCTTCCCTGCTGAGGCCGCTGACAACCCGGTCTCCTTCGAACGCCTCGGCGACCCCGGGCTGCCGTCGGCGGCTGACGCGTACGCGGCGGGGAGCGTGGTCGTGCTGTCCAGCCTGGTCGAGGGCTTCCCGGTCGGGCTGGTGGAGGCGATGTTCTGCGGGCGCGCCACGGTGTCGACGGACGTCGGCGCGGTGTGCGAAGTCATCGGCGGCACGGGCCTGGTGGTCCCGCCGTGCAACCCGCGCGCGCTCGCGGACGCGTGCCTCGAACTCCTCGCCGACCCCGAGCGCCGCGAACGCCTGGGCGCCGCGGCGCGCGCCCGCGCGCTGGAGCTCTTCACGGCCGAACAGAACGTGGCGGCGTTCCGCGGCATCTATCTGGAGCTCATGTCGCACTGCCCGGTGCGCCGCGGGGAGTACGGCCCGGACGGCGAACCCGTGCCCTTCGCCCGCCCGGCGGAGGCCCACATCCCCGGCCGCTGGGCGGGCGGCGCCGGCCCGGCCCCCTTGCCCGCCACCCACACCCCCACCTGGGCCACGGCGCGGCCCGGCCCTGAACCCGAACCGGAACCCCTGGCCGTGGGCCCGTACGCCCCCCGGCCGGAAGAGGCGCGTCCATGACCCGCCGCCCGGGCGCCACGGGCCCGGAGGACGGCGACGACGCCGGGGCGGCTTCCGGGACTTCCGGCTCTGCCGGGTCTTCCCGGGGTGGAGTCGGCGACGGTGCACCGTCTGGCGCGGGCGAGCCGGGGGCCGCGGAGCCACCCGGAGGGCGGTCTGCGCGCCCTGCCTTTCCGGGGGGCGCCTTCCGGCCGTCCAGCACCGACACCGACGGCGCGCCGCCCCCTGGCGGGCGGCGGGCGGTCGGCGAAATGCCCGCTGGGGGATCCGGCGCGCGGCGGGGGCGTTGGGCGGACGCTCCGCGGACTCCTCGCAGCCCTGGCGGTTGGGATGCGCAGTCACGTGCGCTCGTGAGCGGGGCGCCTCAGCCGGAGGCGGGCGGGGCGCCGTGTGAAGGACTTGGGAGCGGCGGCCCCGCGTCGTCGGCCAGGCCGCGGGCGGCTGCCGCCTCCGGCTCCGTTCCGGCCGCCGGTCCGATCCCCAGCCCCAGCTCCGGCTCCGGCCGGCGCCCTCGGCGCGTCGACGACGCCCGACGCGCCGAGGGCCGCGGCGACGGCGCGCCGGGCGGGGGCGAGGCCGCCGCCACGGGAGCCGTGGGGCGGGGGTCGGCCGATCCCGTGCGGGGGTTGATGCGGCGTCATCGCGAGCTGTGCGCGGGCGCCGTCGATCCGCTGGAGATCGCCGCCGGTCTCGAGGCTCATGGCGTGACGGACCGCACCGCCGCCCGGTTTCGGCATCGTGATGTCTTCTCGCTCGCCGAGGAGCTGTACGCGCGCGTCCCCCGCGACGACGAGGGCCCGGGCGGCCCGGACGCCTCGGCGGCCGTGCCGTCGCGCGGGCGGGTCGGCGGGCGGCTGGCTGTGGGGGCGCTGCATCTGGTGCCCGGGGCGCTGGGGGTGGCGACCGTCGTCGGGCTGGCCAGGGCGCGGGGCGGGGCGGTGGGGGAGCGGGTGGCCGCCGGGGTCGGTGGGGGCGCGTTGGTGATGGCCGCGTTGTGGCTGTGCCTGGCGCGCGGGCCGCTGAAGGTGCGGGGCGGCGGGTTGGCCGGGCTGCTGCGCGTCGGCTGGCTCATCGCGTACGCACTGTGCGGCGACTGGCTGCTGGACGGGGCCCGGACCGGCGCGTGGCGGCCTTACGACGTCGCGCCCGCCGCCGAGGCCGCCGTGGTTCTCGCCCTCGCCGTCGCGCCCGCCGCGTGGTGTGCGCGCTGGTTCGCCCGGCGGGCGCGCCGGAGGCTGGTGGGCAGCCGTGGGCTCGCGGAGTTCGCGGCGGGAGTGCGGCCGCTGCTCGCGGGCACGGTGGCGCTGTTCCTCTGTGCCCTGCCGCCCCTGGTGCTCGCGGTCCAGCTCGCCGTCCGGTTCGCGCTGCCGCTGCCCGGCCGCCCGCCCGGGGCCGTTCCGACAGCCGTCGCCTCCGATGTGGTGGCCGTGTGCGTCCTGCTGTTCGTCGCCCGGCTGCTCGCCGTCCACGGCTTCCGCCGGGCCGCCGCCACCGGCACCGCCGTGGCCTGCGCTGCCGAGGCGGCGGTGCTGGGCGGGACCGTGGTCGGCCGGCTGCCTGGCGGCGAGGCGTTCGCCGAGGCGGTGGCCAGGGCCTCGGCCGTCTGCGGACCTGCCGGCCTCCCGGCCGCGGTCTGCGGCGTCACGGCCCTCGCGCTGCTGGCCTACGCGTTCGCCGCGCTCTCCCGCGCCTCGGCCCACACCTCGGGCACCCCGGGCGTCCCGTACGCCCCGTATCTCACCGCTTCTCGCGCCCCTCTCCACCCCATCACCACTAGGAGCACATGACATGAGCGACGACATGACCGACCCACAGCCCCTGGAGCGTGACCGATGAGAGTCCTGCTGCTCGGCTCCGGGGGATATCTCGGCCGCTACGTCGCCGAACACCTGCTCGCCGACCCCGCCGTCCAGCTCACCGCGCTCGGCCGCGGCGACGACGCCGATGTGCGGTTCGACCTGTCCACCGGCAGCCCCGGGGCGCTGACCCGCTTTCTGAACGCCGTCCACCCGGGAGTGGTGATCAACTGCGCGGGCGCGACCCGTGGCGGGGCGCGCGAGCTGACCCGGCACAACACCGTGGCCGTGGCGACGATCTGCGAGTCGCTGCGGCGCAGCGGCTGCGGCGCCCGGCTGGTCCAGGTCGGCTGCTCCTCGGAGTACGGGCCGTCCCAGCCCGGCTCGTCGACGGCGGAGGACGCCGTGCCGCGCCCCGGCGGTCCGTACGGGGTGAGCAAGCTGGCCGCGACCGAGCTGGTGCTGGGGTCGGGCCTGGACGCGGTGGTGCTGCGGGTCTTCTCGCCGGTCGGGCCCGGCACCCCGGCCGGGTCGCCGCTGGGCCGGCTGGCCGAGGCGATGCGCCGGGCCATGCAGGCCGGGGACGGTGAGCTGAAGTTGAGCGGCCTCGGGGTGCAGCGCGACTTCGTGGACGTACGGGACGTGGCGCGGGCGGTGCACGCGGCCTCGCTCTCGGCCGCGCAGGGGGTCGTCAACATCGGCAGCGGGCGGGCCGTCCGGCTGCGCGACGCGGCGGCCGTACTCGCCCGGGTGGCGGGCTACGGCGGCACGCTGCACGAGATCGACGGCCCGCCGGGGCGCGGGCCGCTGCACCACGCCGCCCCGGGCGGCCCGGGTGGTCCGGCCGGGGCGCAGATCGAGCATGTGGGCGGCGGGGCGGGCTATCCGTACCCGGACGGCTGCGGTAGCTGGCAGCAGGCGGATGTGCGCACCGCGCGCGACCGGCTCGGCTGGCGCTCCAGGATCGTGCTGGAGGAGTCCCTGGCCGATATCTGGATGGAGGCGGCGTGCCGGATCTGAGGGCTGTCGGGAAGGCCGGGCCGACGGCCGGTGTGACGGCCGGCGGCGGGGTTGCCCGGGTGATGGGACGGATCCGTCTCGCGGACCGGACCACCCGTCTCGGAATGAGATGGGCCATGGCAGTGTTACCAGAAGAACAACCCTGCTCCCACCCACTACGGAGTCCCCGTGTCGCTGCCACCCCTGGTCGAGCCGGCCGCCGAGCTCACCGTCGACGAGGTCCGCAGGTACTCACGCCATCTGATCATCCCTGATGTGGGGATGGACGGGCAGAAGCGGCTGAAGAACGCCAAGGTGCTGTGTGTGGGCGCGGGCGGTCTCGGCTCGCCCGCGCTCATGTACCTCGCCGCGGCCGGTGTCGGCACCCTCGGCATCGTGGAGTTCGACGAGGTAGACGAGTCCAACCTGCAGCGCCAGATCATCCACAGCCAGGCGGACATCGGCCGCTCCAAGGCGGAGTCCGCGCGTGACTCGGTGCTCGGCATCAACCCGTATGTGAACGTTGTGCTGCACGAGGAGCGCCTCGAGGCCGACAACGTCATGGAGATCTTCTCCCAGTACGACCTGATCGTGGACGGCACGGACAACTTCGCCACCCGCTATCTGGTCAACGACGCGTGCGTGCTGCTGAACAAGCCGTACGTATGGGGGTCGATCTACCGCTTCGACGGCCAGGCGTCGGTCTTCTGGTCCGAGCACGGTCCCTGCTACCGCTGCCTGTACCCGGAGCCCCCGCCGCCCGGCATGGTCCCCTCCTGCGCTGAGGGCGGCGTGCTCGGCGTGCTGTGCGCCTCCATCGGCTCGATCCAGGTCACGGAGGCCATCAAGGTGCTCACCGGCACCGGTGAGCCGCTGGTCGGCCGTCTGATGATCTACGATGCCCTGGAGATGACCTACCGCCAGGTCAAGGTCCGCAAGGACCCCGACTGCGCGGTCTGCGGTGAGAACCCCACCGTCACCGAGCTGATCGACTACGAGGCGTTCTGCGGCGTCGTGTCGGAGGAGGCCCAGGAAGCGGCGGCCGGTTCGACGATCACTCCCAAGCAGCTCAAGGAGTGGATCGACGACGGTGAGAACATCGACATCATCGACGTCCGCGAGCCGAACGAGTACGAGATCGTCTCGATCCCCGGCGCCCGGCTGATCCCGAAGAACGAGTTCCTGATGGGCAACGCCCTCCAGGACCTTCCGCAGGACAAGAAGATCGTCTTGCATTGCAAGACGGGTGTCCGATCGGCGGAAGTCCTGGCCGTCCTGAAGTCCGCCGGCTTCTCCGACGCGGTGCATGTGGGCGGCGGCGTCATCGGCTGGGTCCACCAGATCGAGCCCGAGAAGCCCGTCTACTGACGCGGCCGTAAGAGGCGCCGTGGAGACGCCGAAGGGCCCCGCGCCGAGGATCGGTGCGGGGCCCTTCGTATGCGGGAGAACGAGGGAAAGGGTCAGGAGCAGACCTTGCCGTCCGCCGGCACCTTCCCGTTCAGCAGGTAGTCGTCCACGACCGCCGTCGTGCACTTGCTGCCGCCGTTGTACGCGCCGTGGCCCTCACCCTTGTTGGTGAGCTCCACGCCGACGCCCTCGCCAAGACCCTTGGCCATCTTCCGCGCGCCCTCGTACGGCGTGGCCGGGTCACCGGTGTTGCCGACGACCAGGATCGGCGCCGAGCCCGGGGCGCTGACCTCGGGGTGGTCGGTCTTGCCCGCCACCGGCCAGTCCATGCACGAGAGCATGCCCCAGGCCAGGAACTCGCCGAAGACCGGGGACGCCTTGCGGTACTCGGGCAGCTTCGCCTTCACATCGGCGACCGTGTAGCGCTGCTTGTCGTCCACGCAGTTGATCGCGACGTTGGCGGGCCCGATGTTGCTGTAGTGGCCGTTCTCGTCGCGGCCGGCCATGGAGTCTGCCATCAGGAGCAGTATGTTGCCCTGCTTGGCTTGCAGGGCCTCGGTCAGCCCCATCGTCAGGTACTGCCAGCTGTCCTTGCTGTACAGCGCGGCGGCGATACCGCCCACGGCCTGGTCCTGGGTGAGCTCGCGGCCGCTCCTGGTGGGCAGCGGGTTCTTGTCGAGCCGCTTCAGCAGCGAGACGATCGTCTGCTCGGCCTTGTCGGGGTCGCTGCCGAGCGGGCAGGTCAGACCCTTGGTGGCGCAGTCCTTGAGGTAGTTGTCCAGGGCGAGCTGGAAGCCCTTCGCCTGGCCGAAGTTGCCCCGCTCGGGGTCCTCGGTCGGGTCGACGACGGCGTCGAAGACGGCGCGCCCGACGTTCTTGGGGTAGAGGTGGGCGTAGACGCCGCCCAGTTCGGTGCCGTACGAGATGCCGAAGTAGTGCAGCTTCTTGTCGCCGAGCACCTCCCGCATCAGGTCCATGTCGCGGGCGGCGCTGACGGTGTCCACGTGGGGGAGCACCTTGGCGGAGTTCTTCTGGCACGCGGCGACGTACTTCTTCTGGTCCGCCGTCGCCGCCGCGAGCTCGGTGGCGTCGTCCGGCGAGCCGTCCACGGCGTCGGACGCGTCGGCTTCCTTGTCGCTCAGGCACTTGACGCCCGCGCTCTCGCCGACCCCGCGCGGGTCGAAGCTGACCAGGTCGTAACGGGCGCGCAGCCGCTGGTAGTCCTTGCCGAAGCCGGGGAGGGTGGAGACGCCGGAGCCGCCGGGGCCGCCGAAGTTGAAGATGAGCGAGCCGATCCGCTTGTTCGGGTCGGTGGCTTCGGAACGGATCAGGGCGAGGTCGATCGTCTCGCCGTCCGGCTTGGCGTAGTCCAGCGGAACGCGCATGGTCGAGCATTGCCATTCGCCGCCCGGGGCCTCGCCGGCGCCCTGGAGGGTGGTGGGCGCCGGGCAGGACTTCCAGCTGAGCTTCTGTTCCGTGAGGGAGCCGGGCAGGCCGGAGGCCGACGGCGCCTCTGACGCCTTGTCCTTGTCGCCCTTGCCATTGTTGGAGCCGCCGTCGTCGTTGCAACCCGCGACGGCGGTGAGTGCGACCACGACGGCCGCGGAGACCAATGTCCTGGCCCGTATGGTGCGTATGGAACTCGACATAGTCGAGGATCCTATGAGCACGGTATGACCTGGAAGGTTCAGGTCCCTTCTCAGTTCGGTCACAGATTACGGAACGTAAGGGTGCCTGCTCAACGCAGGCCCCACTGGACGCATCTAGCCGCAGACCTTTCCGCTCGGCGGCACCTTGCCCCGCAGCAGATAGTCGTTGACCGTACGGCGCACACAGGCGTTGCCGCTGTCGTACGCGCCATGCCCCTCGCCCCGGTACGTCAGCTCCACGCCGACGCCGGGGCCCAGTTCCTCCACCATCTTCCGGGCGCCCGCGTACGGGGTGGCCGGGTCACCGGTGTTGCCGACGACCAGGATCGGCGCGGCGCCCGGGGCGCTGACGTCCGGGGTGCGCCAGGCGCCGTGCACCGGCCAGCCGGTGCACTGGGTGAGGCTCCAGGCCAGGTACGGGCCGAAGACCGGGGACGCCTTGCGGAACGCGGGCAGCTTCGCCTCGATGTCGTCGACCGTGTAGCGCTGTTTGAAGTCGGCGCAGGAGATCGCGGTGAGGGAGGACTGCAGGGTGCTGTAGTTGCCGTCCGGGTTGCGGCCGTTCATGGCGTCGCCGAGGGCCAGCAGGATTTTGCCGTCGCCCTTTTGGGCGTCCGCGATGCCCTGGGTGAGGTACTGCCAGAAGTCCTGCGAGTAGAGGGATTGCGCGATGCCCCCGTTGGCCAGGGACTCGGTCAGACCGCGGTTGCCGATGCCGGGCACCGGGCGCCGGTCGAGCCTCTTCTGCAGCGCGCGGATCTCCGGCTGTGTGGGGCAGCTGTAGCCGTTGCCAGTCGCGTCGCACGCCTTCATGTAGTCGTTGAGCGCCAGCTGAAAGCCCTTCGCCTGGCCGATGGAGCCCTGCGCCGGGTCCTGTGCCGGGTCGACGACGCCGTCGAAGAGCGCGCGCCCCACCTTCTTGGGGAACAGGTGGGCGTAGACGCCGCCCAGTTCGGTGCCGTAGGAGACGCCGAAGTAGTGGAGCTTGTCGTCGCCCAGGACGCTGCGCATGAGATCCATGTCACGGGCGGCGTTGGCGGTGCCGACATACGGAAGCAGCTTCCCGGAGTTCTTCTCACAGGCGGCGGCGTACCGCTTGACGCGGCTTACAAGGGACTTCACCTCCGCGGAGTCGTCCGGGGTCGAGTCGGCCGCGTAGAAGGCGTCGAGCTGCCTGTTCCCCAGGCATCTCACCCCGCTGCTGCGGCCGACCCCGCGCGGATCGAAGCTGACCAGGTCATAGCGGGTACGCAGCTCCTTGTAGCCGCTCGCGAGGGCGGGGAGGGTGGAGACGCCGGAGCCGCCGGGGCCGCCGAAGTTGAAGATGAGCGAGCCGATCCGCTGGTTCGGCTGGGTGGCCTTGGCACGGATCAGGGCGATGCCGATGGTGTCCCCGTGCGGCTTGCCGTAGTCCAGCGGGACGTGGAGCGTCGCGCACTCCCACTGCTTGCCGGGGGCCTTGGTCGCCCCGTCCTCGCTGTCGTCGGGGGCAGGGCAGGTGGACCACTTCAGCTTCTGGTGAGCCGAGGTGTCCGGCCGTCCGCCACCGCTTCCACCGCAGCCGACGGCGGCGGTCAGCAGCAGGGCGACGGCGGCCGACGCACCGGCGCGTACGGATCGGGACACGGCGGCTCTCCGGGAGTGGGGGCGTGCCGCCATCCTCGGGCCTGCGCGGGCCCGGCGCGCGCTGTGCGGGCGTACGGGTGACTACAGGGCCTCTTTGCGGGTGAGGTGGGTGAAGGCCAGCCAGCCCGGCAGCACCGGCAGCCAGAAGACCATCAGCCGGAACAGCAGCACCGCGGGCGCGGCCGTCTCGTACGGCAGCCCGGCCAGCGTCAGACCCGCGATCAGCGCCGCCTCGACGGCTCCGACGCCGCCCGGGGTGGGCGCGGCCGACCCCAGGGCGTTGCCCGCGAGGAAGACCACGGCGATGCTCGCGTAGCTCATGTCGCCGCCGAACGCCCGGATCGAGGCGTCGAGGCACAGCACGTTGGCCGCCGTCAGCAGCAGCATCCCGCCGATGCCGGTGAGCAGCTTCTTGGGCCGCTGCAGCACGTCCAGCATCCGCGGGACGACGCCCGCGAACAGGGACCGCACCCGCGTGGACACGAACTTCCGCAGCACCGGGATCGCGGCCACCACGAGCGCGAGCACCGCGGCCGTCAGCAGCCCGGCGATCACCGTGCGGGACGGCGAGAGGGTCGGGGTGCGCTCGGTCCCGGTGATATAGCCGAAGGTCAGCAGCAGCAGGATATGGCTGGCGAGGCCGAACAGCTGGGACGCGCCGACGCTGGCCACCGCCAGCCCGGGGCGCACCCCCTGGCGCTGCAGGAAGCGGGCGTTGAGCGCGACCCCGCCGACCGCGGCGGGCGCCACCAGCTTCACGAACGACGCGGCGACCTGCGCCAGCACGGTGCGCCCGAACGGCACCTTCTCCGGTACGAAGCCCAGCAGGCTCAGCGCCGCCGCGACGTACGTCAGCGCCGAGAACAGCAGCGCGGCCACCACCCAGATCCAGTTGGCCTCGCCGACCACCGTGCCCAGCTTGATGTGGGTGAACTGGGACAGCAGGAAGTACGCGGCGAAGGCGCCCGCGCAGAAGCTGACCAGCGTGCGCGGCTTGATGCGCTCCAGCCGCACCGGCTCTATCGGGGCCTGCGGCCTGATCAGCAGCACCTGCTGACGGATCTGGGAGAGCAGGTCCTCCTCCCGGGCCCCCTCCAGGGCCTCGTCGATCGCCCGCTTCTCCGCCTGCTTCTCGGCCTTGAGCACCTTGCGGTCGACCGCGGCCGCGGTCGCTGTCGGCCGATGCCTGGCCTTCTCCGCGGTCTCGTCCGCGGCCTCGGCCCGCTCCGCCGCCTCTCCGGCTTCCTCGGCCTCTTTGGCGGCCTTGGCCTCCCGGGCTTCCTTGGCGGCGCGCGAGGCATCCAGGACGGCTTCCCGCTGCCGCTGCGCGCGCTCGCGCGCCAGCTGGCGCAGCGTCGCGCGGGTGCTGCGGTTGAGGGCGAGCGGCTGGAGCAGCGGGAGGCTGTCGGCGACCGCGTCGGGGCCGAGGACCCGGGCCGCGGCGGCGACGGACCGCTCCGCGCCGACCCGTAGCCCGAGCGTGGTGAGCAGCTGTGCGACATCCATCCGCAGCACCACGTCGCCGGCCGCGATCTCCCCGCCGCGCAGATCGGTCAGCACGACCTTGCCGGAGCGGTCCACCAGCAGCGCGTCGCCGTCGAGGCGGCGGTGGGCGATACGGCGGGACTGCAGCGCCTGGACCTGCTGCCAGGCCTCGGCCAGCAGCTCGTCGGTGATCGCCTCGTCGGGCAGCGCGTTGAGCGGACGGCCGCCGAGGTGTTCGTAGACCAGCATCACGGCGTCCGGGCCGAGCTCGGAGGTGGCGATCAGCTTCGGCGCGTTGGCGCCGGCCGCGATGGCCGCGTACGACAGCAGCGCCTCCTGCTCGAGGGCCTGGCGCAGCGACTGGAGGCTGCGCGGCGGGGTGATGGTGCGCAGCGTCAGCCGCTGCCAGACGCGGTAGAAGAACCCCTGGGCCTGCTGTTCGCGGTCCACGACGGTGACGTCCAGGGGCGGGCCGTCCTCGAGCGTGACCAGATAGCGGCGGCCGCGGTCGTTGTGGTTCCCGTGCTCGCCGTCCGCGGAGTCCTCGTACCGCAGCGCGCTGACCGGGGCGAAGCCGACGCGGCGCAGTCCGGCGAGCAGATGCTGTCCGGTGGGCCGTACGTTCGGCGAGCCGACGGCGTACAGCGTGCCGTAGGCCACGGTCCAGCCGATCAGCACGGTGATGATGATCGAGAACGGTGTGGTGTAGCCGCCCACCAGCACCGCGAAGGCGTCGAGCAGCAGCACGAACCACATGGCCACCCGCCAGCGCGGGCGGCGGGCCATGCCGACGGCCGTCATATAGGCGATGACGGGTGCCAGATAGCCGTGTACGGGGTCGCTGAAGGTGCCGCCGGGCGCCGGCTGGGTGAGTGCCTCCCGGATCGATTCGGGGGCGCCACGGGCCACCCACAGGTCGGTGGCCAGGGACACGCCGTGGGCGAGGACCGCCGCCAGCACGCCGTCGGCGATCCGCAGCCCGTCGCGTTTGATCAGCCGCTCGATGGCGAACGCCATCGGAAGCAGCAGCACCGCGACGCTGGCCGCCAGGCCCGCGAAGTCGATCAGCAGCGTCGGCGCCTGGTCGGCGCCCTGGCCGATGTCCTTCTCCAGACCGGCGGTGGTGCCGTGCGCGAAGGCCGCGATGGCCAGCACGGTGCCGATGCCCAGGATGCCGAGCAGCAGCCGCAGCAGGTCGAAGGGGCGGTGGACGCGGGCGGGGAGCAGCGGCTCGTCGCCGGAGACGCGGTCGACGTGCGGATGGGGGTCGTCGCAGTCGGGGGATTCGGGGGATTCGGGGGATTCGGGAGAACCGGAAGAAGCGGGGGAATCCGGGGTGACGGGGGACGGATCCGGGGTGACGGCGGACGGCTCCGGCTCTTTGGCGCGGGGCAGCGCCTTGGGGGCGCGGGCCTCCCCTTCAGGAGGCTGCGCACCCTGCTGCTCGGCTG
The DNA here is from genome assembly GCF_042734105.1 of Streptomyces sp. NPDC059679. Classification (NCBI taxonomy): domain Bacteria; kingdom Bacillati; phylum Actinomycetota; class Actinomycetes; order Kitasatosporales; family Streptomycetaceae; genus Streptomyces; species Streptomyces sp. NPDC059679. Next base: position 132,038 of record NZ_JBHWES010000025.1, read on the forward strand.
TCTCTTCTTGATCTCGTATCACCAGTCACCGCCCGGAAGATGGTGGCATGCCCGGGCTGGGGAGGTGGGCATCAGGGTGCATTTCGGGGGCGTGAAATCCGGATCGTACGTCGTGTATGGGCACGATGCACCCTTGGTGAGGGGATCGAGGGACGGCCCTGTGGAGGGCCGGCGGGGCTGTCGGTGGGATGCGGCAGGATGTGCCGGATGAGCCGGATTCCCGATCACAGCGGTGAGCGCGCCGAGGGCGAGCGGACGGGGGCCGCGCATGAGCTGCCCGAGTACGCGGAGCGAGTGCTGGAGGTCGCCGAGCTGATTCCGCCCGGCCGGGTGATGACGTATGGCGATGTTGCCGAATGGCTGGACGAGGGCGGCCCGCGACAGGTGGGCCGCGTCATGGCGCTCTACGGGGGTGCCGTGCCCTGGTGGCGCGTGGTGCGCGCAGACGGCGTGCTGCTGTCCGGCCATGAGCTGCGCGCGCTGGACCACTACCGGGAGGAGGGCACGCCGCTGCGCGAGGCGGCGCGCTCGGCCGAGGGCCATCTGCCGCGGCTCGACCTCGCCCGGGCCCGCTGGGACGGCGGTGAGGGCGAGGCCGGCGGGGACGGCGGGGCTGGTGGGGGCGGTGCCGACTGACGACGGGCGGCGCGCCCGCCGGTTCCCCGGCCGGCCGGAGCCATGCCTGAGCGCCGCGGCGCGCCCGCGGCCGTATCCACAGCCATACGGGTGACGCCCCGCGTCACATGAGAGGCTGTGCCGCACCCAGCACACCCACCAGGACCGGCGATCCACGTGAGCTCCTCCTCCTCGTCCCTTCCGCGCCAGCGGCAGGCTCGACAGCCGTCCTCGCGGCAGCCGTCCCCGGGTACGTACCGGCTGGTCCGCACCCGGCCGGACCCGGTGGCTCCGCCTGCCCTGGACGCACGGCAGCGCGCCGTGGTCGACCACCCGGGCGGGCCGCTGCTGGTGCTCGCGGGTCCGGGCACGGGTAAGACGACGACACTCGTGGAGGCGGTGACCCAGCGGGTGCGGGACGGTGCGGACCCCGAGCGGATCCTTGTGCTCACCTTCAGCCGCAAGGCGGCGGTCGAGCTGCGCGATCGGATGGCGGCGCGCCTGGGGGGTGCCCGCGGCCCGCAGGCCACGACCTTCCACTCATTCTGTTATGCCCTGGTCCGCGCACACCAGGACATGGACATTTTCGCCGATCCGGTGCGTTTGCTGTCGGGCCCCGAGCAGGACGTCGTCGTCCGTGACCTGCTGGCCGGGCAGGCGGAGCTGGCGCGCGAGGGGCGCGCCGCGGTCCGCTGGCCGGACGAGCTGCGCGCCTGCCTGACCACCCGCGGCTTCGCGGACGAGGTGCGCGCGGTGCTCGCGCGCAGCCGGGAGCTGGGGCTCGACCCCCGCGCGCTGGGGGACTTCGCGGCGCGCCAGGGCCGGCCGGACTGGCGCGCGGCGGCGGCCTTCCTCGCGGAGTACCTGGATGTGCTGGACGCCCAGGGGGTGCTGGACTACGCGGAGCTGGTGCACCGGGCGGTGCTGCTCGCCGAGCGGTCCGACACGGCGGCGGAGCTGGCGGCGCGCTATGACGCCGTCTTCGTCGACGAGTACCAGGACACGGACGTGGCCCAGCTGCGGCTGCTGCGCGCGCTGGCGGGCGGCGGCAGGACGCTGGTCGCCTTCGGCGACCCGGACCAGTCGATCTACGCCTTCCGCGGCGCCGACGTGGGCGGCATCCTCGAATTCCCGTACAGCTTCCCGCGCCGGGACGGCAGACCGGCGCCCGTCCAGGTCCTGACCACCTCCCGCCGCTCCGGCGCCGCGCTCCTCGCGGCCACCCGCCTGCTCACCCACCGGATGCCGCTCACCCGCCTCCCGGCGGACGCGGTGCGCGCCCACCGGGAGCTGTCGGCCGTCCGCGGCGGCGGGCGGGTCGAGGCGTACACCTACCCGACGGCGGGCTCCGAGCTCGACAACATCGCCGACATCCTGCGCCGCGCCCACCTGGAGGACGGCGTTCCGTGGCGTGAGATGGCCGTGCTGGTGCGTGCGGGAGGCCGCTCACTCCCCGGCGTGCGCCGCGCGCTGACCTCGGCGGGCGTGCCCGTGGAGGTCGACGGCGACGACATCCCCCTGCGCCATGAGCCCGCCGTGGCCCCCCTCCTGACCGCCCTCCGCGCCGCCGCGACGGCCGCGCTGCGAAACCCCACGGGACGGGGCGCGCCCACAGCGGCCCGCGGCCGGGCGCCCGCCGAGCCGACAGGGCCCGCCGAGGCGCCGGGCGCGGCTTCCCCCGGCGAGGCCGAGGCCGCCGACGCGGCTGGAGCCGCGCCGGGGACCTTCCGGGCCGCCCCGGCGGCCGGCCCCGCGGCCGGTGCCGCGCCTGGCGCCCCCGCCCCGGACGCCCCCGCCTCCGCCGCCGCGGCTGTGGTCGACCTCGCCTCCGCAGGCCGTGCTTCCGCCGACCGCGCGTCTGGCGACCAAGCCCCGGTCGATGCCGCTGTGGCCGACCCCGTGCCGGCCGACGCCACCCCGGCCGACCCCGTGCCGGTCGACCCCGTGCCGGTCGACCCCGTGCCGGCGAAGGCTGAAGACGGCGTGCGCGCGGTCGTGGGCGTGCCCGAGTCCGGCCTGCCGTCCGAGCCGACGGCTCGCGGCGAGGCGTCCGCTGAGCCGACCACTGCCCGGAGGCCGGTCGGTGATTTCCCCGCGCTGGGCGGGGCCGACGTGGGTGGGGCAGCCGCCGACCTCCTTCAACAAACCCGGCCCGCCGGGCCCGGAGCCGACGCCGACGCCGACGCGTCGCCCGTCGAGGCGGGCCCGCGCGCGGAGCCGACCGAGCGGGCCGCGCGGGACGAGTACGCCGCGGGCGCCACCGGCAGCGCCGCCGGGCTCGACGTCGAGACCGCGCTGACGCTGCTCGCCTCGCCCCTCGGGGGCATGGACGCTGCCGATCTGCGGCGGTTGGGGCGGGCGCTGCGGGAGGAGGAGCGGGCGGCGGGGCGGGTCGTGCCGCGGCCCTCCGACGTACTGCTCGCCGAAGCGCTCGCCGAGCCCGAGCGCCTGGTCGCGCACGACCCGGCGTACGCGCGCGGCGCGCAGCGCCTCGGTCTGCTGCTGCGCAAGGCGCGCGAACTGCTCGCGGGCGGTGGCACGGCGGAGCAGGCGCTGTGGGAGCTGTGGGACGGCACGTCCTGGCCGCAGCGGCTGGAGCGGGCCGCCCACCGCGGCGGGGCCGCCGGGCGTAACGCGGATCGCGACCTGGACGCGGTGTGCGCGCTGTTCGAGACCGCCGCGCGCGCGGAGGAGCGCGTCGGCGGCCGGGGCGCGCTCAACTTTCTCGACGAGATCGACGCGCAGGACATCGCGGCCGACACCCTCTCGCGCCGCATGGTCAGCCCCGACGCCGTACGGCTGATGACCGCGCACCGCTCCAAGGGGCTCGAGTGGCGGCTCGTCGTGGTGGCGGGGGTGCAGGAGGGGCTGTGGCCCGATCTGCGGCGCCGTGGCTCGCTGCTGGAGGCGGACCGGATCGGCCGGGACGGGCTGGCCGAGCCGCTGTCCCCGGGGGCGCTGCTGGCCGAGGAGCGGCGGTTGTTCTACGTCGCGGCGACGCGGGCCGAGGAGCGGCTCGTGGTCACCGCCGTCAAGGCCGCCGCGGACGACGGGGACCAGCCTTCCCGCTTCCTGGCAGAGCTGGGCGTCGAGCCGGTGGACGTCACCCAGCGCCCGCGCCGCCCGCTGTCGGTCGCGGCGCTGGTCGCCGAGTTGCGCGCCACGACCGTCGACCCGGCGGCCTCAGACGCCCTGCGGGACGCCGCCGCGCGCCGTCTGGCGCGGCTCGCGGCGCTGCGCGACGACGACGGCCAGCCGCTCGTCCCGGCGGCGCACCCGTACCGCTGGTGGGGCCTTTACGAGCCGACGCACAGCGCGGTCCCGCTGCGCGACCACGACCGCCCCGTGGCGCTCTCCGGAAGCGCGCTCGACCAACTCGTCAACACCTGCTCGCTGCAGTGGTTCCTGGGGCGGGAGGTGAAGGCCGACACGCCGTCGACGGCCGCCCAGGGCTTCGGCAACGTCGTCCACGTCCTGGCCGACGAGGTGGCCTCCGGCCGTACCCCGGCCGATCTCGCGGTCCTTATGGAGCGGCTGGACTCCGTATGGGACGCCCTGTCCTTCGACGCGCCCTGGAAGTCGCGGCAGGAGAAGGAGCATGCACGGGCCGCGCTCGAACGATTCCTGCGCTGGCATGTGATGGAGCGCGGCGGCCGCACCCCGGTGGCCACCGAGCACGAATTCGACGTCACCTTGGAGGCGGACGCCTACCAGGTGCGGATCCGAGGCAGCATGGACCGGGTCGAGGCGGACGGGGAAGGCCGCGCCTATGTCGTCGACTTCAAGACCGGCAAGCAGTCGGTGACGCGGGACGCCGTCGCCCACCACCCCCAGCTGGCCGTGTACCAGCTCGCGGTGCGGGAGGGCGCGGTGGACGGACTCTTCGCGGACGGCCACCCCGAGCCGGGCGGCGCGGAGCTCGTACAGCTGCGCCAGGGCGCCGCCCGCAAGGACGGCGGGGACGCCGTCCCCAAGGTGCAGGCGCAGGAGCCGCCGCAGCCACCACAGACAGCGTGGGTGGGCGAGCTGTTGGCCACGGCGGCCGGGCGCGTCCTGGACGAGCGCTTCTCCCCGAGCGCGGGCGAGCACTGCAACCGCTGTTCGTTCCGCGGGGCGTGCAGCGCGCGGGCGGAGGGGCGGCACGTCGTGGAGTGAGTGAGCGAGCAAGCGATGTGGCGTTCGCGACACCGGCCTCGTCCGAGGGCCGGTGGGGACCGGCGCCACGACCTCGGTGTTGACGGCGGTGTCAGCGGGCCCCGATAGCCTCACTGGAATGTCCGCCCGCATCACCGACCCCGAGCAGCTCAAGGAGCTCCTCGGCATTCCGTTCACCCCGGAGCAGATCGCGTGCATCACCGCGCCGCCCTCCCCGCAGGTGATCGTGGCCGGAGCGGGTTCGGGCAAGACCACGGTGATGGCGGCTCGGGTGGTGTGGCTGGTGGGCACCGGCCAGGTCGCCCCGGAGCAGGTGCTCGGCCTCACCTTCACCAACAAGGCGGCCGGGGAGCTGGCCGAGCGAGTACGGAAGGCCCTGGTCAAGGCGGGGGTGACGGACCCTGACCCGGTGCCGCCGCCGGCCGGGGCGCAGGCCCCGGAGGCCCCGGAGACCGCCGCGGGCGAGCCGAACATCTCCACGTACCACGCCTTCGCCGGACAGCTGCTCAAGGAGCACGGCCTGCGCATCGGCCTGGAGCCGGGCGCCCGGCTGCTCGCCGACGCCACCCGCTTCCAGCTCGCCGCGCGCGTGCTGCGCACCGCCCCCGGGCCGTTCCCGGCGCTCATCCGCCCCTTCGCCGATCTGGTCACCGATCTGCTCGCGCTCGATGCCGAACTGGCCGAGCACCTGGTCCCCGCCGAGCGGCTGCGCGCGTACGACGGCGAGCTGCTGCACACCCTCGACGGGGCGAAGCTGACCAACGCCGAGCTGCGCAAGGTGCCCGAGGCCGCCCACGCCCGCCTGGAACTCCTGGGCCTCGTCGAGGCGTACCGCGCGGACAAGCGCGGCCGCGACCTGCTCGACTTCGGCGACCAGATCGCGCTCTCCGCCACCTTGGCCCGCACCCGCCCGGAGGTCGGCCGGATTCTGCGCGAGCAGTTCGCGGTGGTCCTCCTGGACGAGTACCAGGACACCTCGGTCGCCCAGCGGCTGCTGCTCTCCGGCCTCTTCGGCGGCGGTACGGGCCATGCCGTCACCGCCGTCGGCGACCCCTGCCAGGCCATCTACGGCTGGCGCGGCGCCTCCGTGGCCAACCTCGACGACTTCCCCGAGCACTTCCCGCACGCCGACGGCAGCCCGGCGCGCCGCTTCGCGCTCAGCGAGAACCGGCGCAGCGGCGGCCGCCTCCTGGACCTCGCCAACGGGCTCGCCGCGCCCCTGCGCGCCATGCACGAGGGCGTCGAGGCGCTGCGCCCCGCGCCGGGGGCGGAGCGGGACGGTGTGGTGCGCTGCGCGCTGCTGCCCACCCACGCCGAGGAGCTGGCCTGGCTCGCCGACTCCATCGCCCATCTGGTGCGTACCGGCACCCCGCCCGGCGAGATCGCGGTGCTGTGCCGTACGGCCGGCGACTTCGCCCGGATCCAGGGCGCGCTGGTGGAGCGGGAGGTTCCGGTGGAGGTCGTCGGCCTCTCCGGGCTGCTGCACCTGCCGGAGGTCGCCGATCTGGTGGCCGTCTGCGAGGTGCTTCAGGACCCGGGCGCCAACGCCGCCCTGGTGCGGCTGCTGACCGGCCCGCGCTGGCGGATCGGCCCCCGCGACCTGGCGCTGCTCGGCCGCCGCGCCCGCGCCCTCGTACGGTACGAGGCGGCGGGGCCTGCGGCAGATGCGGACGAGGACCCTGACCGCCGCCTCGCTGAGGCCGTCGAGGGCGTCGACCCGGCCGAGATCGTCTCGCTCGCCGACGCCCTGGACACCTTCCTCACCCCCGATGGCCCGGACGACGGGCTGCCGTTCTCGGCCGAGGCCCGGGTCCGCTTCGCCCGCCTCGCCGCCGAACTGCGCGAGCTGCGCCGCTCGCTGGCCGACCCGCTCATGGACGTGCTCCACCGGGTGCTGGCCACCACCGGCCTGGAGGTCGAGCTGTCCGCATCGCCCCAGGCCCTGGCCGCCCGCCGCCGGGAGACGCTCGGCAACTTCCTCGACGTCGCCGCGGGCTTCGCGGCCCTGGACGGCGAGGCCAGACTGCTGGCGTTCCTCGGCTTCCTGCGCACGGCCGCGCAGTACGAGAAGGGGCTCGACAACTCCCTCCCCGGCGGGGAGAACACGGTCAAGGTGCTCACCGCGCACAAGTCCAAGGGCCTTGAGTGGGACGTGGTGGCGGTGCCGGGCCTTGTCGACAAGCAGTTCCCCAGCGACCAGGCCCGCGAGTCCTGGACGGCGAACGCGCGGGTCCTGCCGCACGCGCTGCGCGGCGACGCGGAGACGCTTCCGGACGTCGCCGCCTGGAACGCCAAGGGGCTGACCGCCTTCAAGGAGTCCATGAAGGCGCATCAGAGGACCGAGGAACTGCGGCTCGGCTATGTGACCTTCACCCGCCCCCGCTCCCTGCTGCTCGGCTCCGGCCACTGGTGGGGGCCCACGCAGAAGAAGCCGCGCGGCCCTTCGGCCTTTCTGGAGGCTCTGCGCGAGCACTGCGAGGCGGGCCACGGCGAGGTCGAGGCGTGGGCGCCGCCCCCGGAGGAGGACGAGGAGAATCCGGCCCTCAAGGCCGCGGCCGCCGACCGCGCCTGGCCGCTGCCCCTCGACCCGCAGGGCCTGGCCCGCCGCCGCCACGCCGCGGACGTGGTCCTCGCCCACCTGGACCGCCTCGCGGCGGCGGACAGCGAGCCGACGGCGGCGGACGGCCCGTCGGCACACGACACGCAGCACCCGTCGACGGGCGGGCCTCCGCCCGGCCCGCCCGAGGACGCGTACGACGATCCGTACGCGCCGGAGACGTACGCCGACGACGACCCGTACGACGACGACCCGTACGCCGACGACATCGCGGAGCCCGAGCCCGAGGACAGCGACCTGTGGGCAGGCTGGCCCACCCCGGAGGAGAGGGCCGCCCCCGAGGAGGCGGCGCGCGGTGGCCTGCCGCCCGAGGAGGCGCGGCTGGTCGCCTCCTGGGACCGGGACCTGGACGCGCTCGCGGGCGAGCTGCGGCGGGCCCGCGCCACGGTGCGGGACGTGCCGCTGCCGTACACGCTCAGCGCCTCGCAGCTGCTGCGCCTGGCCGCCGACCCCGACGGTTTCGCGCGGGAGCTGGCCCGCCCCATGCCGCGCCCGCCGCGCCCCGCCGCGCGCCGCGGCACCCGTTTCCACGCGTGGGTGGAGTCGCGCTTCGAGGCGCTGCCGCTTCCGTTCCTGGGTCCGGACGAACTGCCGGGCGGCGAGGACGACGAGCCGGAGATCGCGAACGAGCGGGACCTGGCCGAGCTCAAGGAGGCGTTCGCGCGCACCCCGTACGCGCATCGCACCCCCTATCGCGTCGAGGCGCCGTTCCAGCTGGCGCTGGCGGGCCGGACGATCCGGGGCCGGATCGACGCGGTGTACCGCGCGCCGCGGGCCGTGGGGGACGGGCCGGGGGTGCGGTACGAGATCGTCGACTGGAAGACCGGCCGGTCGCGGAACGCCGACCCGCTCCAGCTGGCGGTCTACCGCCTGGCCTGGGCGGAACAGCAGGGCCTGCCCCTGTCGGCGGTCTCCGCGGCGTTCGTATACGTACGCGGCGGCGAGATCGTCCGCCCGGCGGCCCTGCCGGGCCGGGCGGAGCTGGAGCGCATCCTGCTCGGCGAGCCACAGGAGACGCATGATCCCGCCGAGCCGCATGACCCCCATGAGGCACCCCATGAACCCCACGATGAACACGTGACGGAGAACACATAGCGGCAGCGGCCGTGCGCGGACCCCGGCCCTGGCACCCTCCCGGGCCGGATAGGCTCAAGTGCATGAGTAATACCCCGGACACGGACATCGCCGTCCGCGCCTACGTGGACGGTCACCGCGCCGCGTTCCTCGACGACCTCGCCGAGTGGCTGCGCATCCCGTCCGTGTCGGCCGACCCCGCCCGCGCCGACGACGTCCGGCGCAGCGCGGAGTGGCTGGCGGCGAGCCTGACCGCGACGGGGTTTCCGGTGGTCGAGACATGGCCGACGGCCGGGGCGCCGGCCGTTTTCGCCGAGTGGCCGTCCGACGACCCCGACGCCCCGACCGTGCTGGTCTACGGGCACCACGACGTCCAGCCCGCCGCCCGCGAGGACGGCTGGCACACCGAGCCCTTCGAGCCGACGGTCAAGGACGGCAGGCTGTACGCGCGCGGTGCGGCCGACGACAAGGGGCAGGTGTTCTTCCACACCCTGGGCGTACGGGCCCACCTCGCGGCGACCGGCCGTACCGCCCCCGCGGTCAACCTCAAGCTGATCGTCGAGGGCGAGGAGGAGTCCGGTTCGCCGAACTTCGCCGAGCTGATCAGGGCGCATGCCGACCGGCTCGCCTGCGACACCGTGATCGTCTCCGACACCGGCATGTGGTCCGAGGACACCCCGACCGTCTGCACCGGTATGCGCGGGCTCGCGGACTGTCAGATCGATCTCCACGGTCCTGACCAGGACATCCACTCCGGCTCGTTCGGCGGCGCGGTCCCGAACCCGGCCACCGAGGCCGCCCGGCTGGCCGCCGCCCTGCACGACGCGGACCGCCGGGTGGCGATCCCCGGCTTCTACGACGGGGTCGTGGAGCTGACCGACCGCGAGCGCGAGCTGTTCGCCGAGCTGCCCTTCGACGAGGGCGCCTGGCTGCGCTCCGCGCATTCGCACGCCACGCTCGGCGAGGCGGGCCACACCACCCTGGAGCGGATCTGGGCCCGCCCGACCGCGGAGGTCAACGGGATCGGCGGGGGATACCAGGGGCCGGGCGGCAAGACGATCGTGCCGTCGTACGCCCAGCTGAAGCTGTCCTTCCGGCTGGTGGCGGGCCAGGACGCGGACAAGGTCGAGCTGGCGGTGCGGGAGTGGGTCGCGGCCCGGATCCCGGACGGAATCCGCCATGAGATCACCTTCGGGAACGCGACCCGCCCCTGTCTGACCCCGCTGGACCACCCCGCGCTCCAGTCGCTGGCGCGGGCCATGGGACGGGCCTTCGGTACGAAGATCCGCTTCACCCGGGAGGGCGGCTCGGGCCCGGCCGCCGATCTGCAGGACGTACTCGGCGCGCCGGTGCTGTTCCTGGGCATCTCGGTGCCCTCCGACGGCTGGCACGCGCCGAACGAGAAGGTCGAGCTCGATCTGCTCCTGAAGGGCGCCGAGACGGCCGCGTACCTGTGGGGCGAATTCGCGGAAAACCGGCCCGTATAGTCGCGTATGTATGTAAAGCACCCGTTTCTCAGGGGGAGTTGGAAGCAGCCGTGACCACCTGGACCGATCGCACCGCCGCCCAACCGATCACGCTCAGCGGCGCGAGCGGTATCGACCGTGCCGCCCACCACCGCCTGGACGAGGCGTGGCTGGCCGCGGCGTGGAGCCACCCGACGACGCGGGTCTTCGTGGTCTCCGGCGGTCAGGCGCTGGTCGACGACGCGCCGGACGGGCGCACCGAACTCGTGATGACCCCGTCCTTCGAGGCGCCGCCCACCGAGACCCACCGCTACTTCCTGGGCACCGACGAGGACGGGGTGCGCTACTTCGCGCTGCAGAAGGACGCGCTGCCGGGCCGGATGGACCAGTCGGCGCGCCCCGCTGGGCTGCGGGAGGCGGGCGCCCTGCTGTCGCCGCGGGACGCCGGGCTGCTGGTGCACGCGGTGGCGCTGGAGAACTGGCAGCGGCTGCACCGCTTCTGCTCGCGCTGCGGAGAGCGCACGGTGATCGCGGCAGCGGGACACATCCGCCGCTGCCCGGCCTGCGGGGCCGAGCACTACCCGCGGACCGACCCGGCCGTGATCATGCTGGTGACCGACGATCAGGACCGGGCGCTGCTGGGCCGCCAGATGCACTGGCCCGAGGGGCGCTTCTCGACGCTCGCGGGCTTTGTCGAGCCGGGCGAGTCGATCGAGCAGGCCGTGGTCCGCGAGGTGGCGGAGGAGGCGGGAGTCACGGTCGGCCAGGTCGAGTATGTGGCCAGCCAGCCGTGGCCGTTCCCCTCCAGCCTGATGCTGGGCTTCATGGCGCGCGCGACCTCCTCCCGGATCCAGGTGGACGGGGAGGAGATCCACGAGGCGCGCTGGTTCTCGCGGGACGAGCTGCGGGCCGCGTTCAAGTCCGGCGAGGTGCTTCCGCCCTCGGGGATCTCGATCGCGGCCCGTCTGATCGAACTCTGGTACGGGGAGCCCCTGCCCCGGGCCTGAGCCCGGGTGCGGCTGGTGGGGCTGGTCCCTGGCGGGGGGCTCAGCCCCCGATCTTCGCCTTGACCTGGGCGAGGGAGGGGTTGGTGAGGGTCGAACCGTCGGGGAAGAGGACGGTCGGCACGGTCTGGTTGCCGCCGTTCGCCTTCTCGACGAAGGCTGCCGACTCCGGGTCCTGCTCGATGTTGACCTCGGTGTACGCGATTCCCTCGCGGTCCATCTGGCCCTTCAGCCGGCGGCAGTAGCCGCACCAGGTGGTGCTGTACATCGTCACAGTGCCGGACATCGGTCTTATCTCTCCTCGAGGTTCGGCCTCTCCGTGAGGCTCGGCGTGTTGGCAGTGGTGGAACGTCCGGGGTCCTCGCCGCATTCCCGCGACCCCATTGATCCGACAAGCGGATGAGACGACCAAAAGGGCACGGCTGTGGACAACCGTCCCGGCGGTCTCAGCGGACCTGGCAGCATGGCGGGGTGACAGCAGCAACGCCCTCCCCTCTCTTCCCGCGGGTCTCCACGCCGGCCGAGTACGCGGCGGTTCCGCGCGACGCCGACGCGGTGCTCGAAGGGCTCGACCCGGAGCAGCGCGAGGTGGCCACGACCCTGCACGGCCCGGTGTGTGTGCTGGCCGGGGCCGGGACGGGCAAGACCCGTGCCATCACCCACCGGATCGCCTATGGGGTGCGGGCGGGCGTCTTCCAGCCCGCGAGTGTGCTCGCCGTCACTTTCACCAACCGCGCGGCGGGGGAGATGCGCGGGCGGCTGCGGCAGCTGGGTGCGGGCGGGGTGCAGGCGCGCACCTTCCACTCGGCCGCGCTGCGCCAGCTGCAGTATTTCTGGCCCAAGGCGGTGGGCGGCGAGGTGCCGCGGCTGCTCGAGCGCAAGGTGCAGCTGGTCGCGGAGGCCGCGGCGCGCTGCCGGGTCCGGCTGGACCGCAATGAGCTGCGGGACGTGACGGGGGAGATCGAGTGGTCGAAGGTCACCCAGACCGTGCCCGAGGACTATCCGGCCGCGGCCGCCAAGTCCGGTCGGGAGGCCCCGCGTGACGCCGCCGAGATCGCCCGGATCTACGCCATGTACGAGCAGCTCAAGCGCGAGCGCGGGGTGATCGACTTCGAGGATGTGCTGCTGCTGACGGTCGGGGTGCTCCAGGAGCGGCATGACATCGCCGACCAGGTGCGCCGCCAGTACCAGCACTTCGTGGTCGATGAGTACCAGGACGTCAGCCCGCTGCAGCAGCGGCTGCTCGAGCTGTGGCTCGGCGACCGGGAGAGCCTGTGCGTGGTCGGCGACGCCAGCCAGACCATTTACTCCTTCACCGGCGCCACCCCCGACCATCTGCTGAACTTCCGCACCCGGCACCCGGGTGCGACGGTCGTCAAGCTGGTCCGCGACTACCGCTCCACCCCTCAGGTCGTCCACTTGGCCAACGGGGTGCTGGCGCAGGCCCGGGGCCGGGCGGCCGATCACCGCCTGGAGCTGGTCTCACAGCGTGAGCCGGGGCCCGACCCGGTTTATACGGCCTACACGGACGAGCCGGCCGAGGCCGAGGGGGTGGCCCGCCGGATCCGTGAGCTGATCACCCCCGTGGAGCAGGGCGGCGGTGGGGTCCCGGCGAGCGAGGTCGCGATCCTCTACCGGGTCAACGCGCAGTCGGAGGTCTATGAGCAGGCGCTGGCCGACGCCCAGGTGCCCTACCAGCTGCGCGGCGCCGAGCGGTTCTTCGAGCGCCCCGAGGTGCGCGAGGCGGGGCTGCTGCTGCGTGGCGCGGCCCGCGCGGGAAGCGCCGACCCCGCGCTGACGGACGCGGATATCCCCTCCCAGGTGCGGGCCGTGCTGGGCACCCGCGGCTGGACGCCGGAGCCCCCGGCCGGGTCGGGCGCGGTCCGCGACCGCTGGGAGTCCCTGGCGGCGCTGGTGCGGCTCGCCGAGCAGTTCTGCGCCAGCCAGTTGGCGGCGGGCCGGCAGGTCACCCTGGCCGATCTGGTGGCGGAGCTCGACGAGCGGGCGGTGGCCCAGCACGCCCCGACCGTCGAGGGTGTGACGCTTGCCTCACTGCACGCCGCCAAGGGCCTGGAGTGGGACGCGGTCTTTCTGGTCGGGCTCACCGAGGGCATGGTGCCCATCACCTATGCCAAGACCGATCCGCAGGTGGAGGAGGAGCGTCGGCTGCTCTATGTGGGGGTCACCCGTGCCCGCCGCCATCTGGCCCTCTCCTGGGCCCTCTCGCGCTCTCCCGGAGGCCGTGCGAACCGCCGCCCCAGCCGTTTTCTGAACGGGCTGCGTCCCGGCTCAGCGGCCCCCGCCCCCCGCACGCCGGGCGGGGCCGGCGGCATCGAGCGCGGCAGTGGCGGAGCGATCGCCCCGGTCCGCAAGCGGCGCGGACCGGTGCACTGCCGGGTGTGCGGCAGGACGCTGACGGACGCGGGCGAGATGAAGCTGAGGCGCTGTGAGGACTGCCCCTCGGAGCTGGACGAGGCGCTGTACGAGCGGCTGCGGGACTGGCGGGCCGAGCAGGCCGGGCAGCTGGGCCAGCCCGCCTACTGCGTCTTCACCGACAAGACACTGCTGGCGATTGCCGAGGCCGTACCGGGAACCGAAGGGGAGCTGTCAGGCATCCCTGGAGTGGGGAGGCGGAAGCTCGACAAGTTCGGCGCCGACGTCCTCGCGCTCTGCTCCGGGCGGGAACTCACCCGGGCGGAGGGGATCGACGGGACCAGTGGAAGCGGTTCCGAAGAACCCGCGCGAAACTCGACGGAAAAATAGTTTGCGCGCGCGGAGCGCATACCCATAGCCTTCCGAGCACGGAGACAAGGGCCCTTCCGGGATCCGAGGAATCCGTGTTGTACTGAACAAGCCGGACCGGTTTCGAGTCGGTCCCTGAGACGCCGAGAGGAGGCGAGCCCAATGATCAGCTTCATGAACACCATCAAAATGACCGATCGTTCGGTCGTCGCCACCTGCCTGCTCGGCTTCGAGCTGCCTGGCACCGGTGTGTCCGCCGGCGCCAGTGAGGCACGTCTCAGCGAGCGACCGATCCAGGCACCTGCGGTAGCAGCAACGGCACGGGCAATTGCCTATGCCTTTGCGGCCAATGGTGCCGGATCCCGGAAGACGCAGCAGCACCACCAGAAGTGGGCCCTCCGCGGGCTTGGACCCTGGAGTTATCCAGCCTGATCCACGATCAGGTCGGCACCTTCCAGGGCCGCGGAACCCACACCGGGATCCGCGGCCCTTTTGATTTGCCAGCGTCCGGCCACCAGCCGGACCGAAAAGACGAGGAACTGACGACCGTGCAACTCAAGGCACACACGCCGTCCGTAGCTACCGACCTGATCCCCCCGCCTGACCCTTCGGAGGACTCCTTGACGCCGCTCACCGCCCTCACCGAGTTGGATGAGGCCATCGAGAACCTCGGTGTAGCCGTTCCGTGCCGCTCCTACGACCCGGAGGTCTTCTTCGCCGAGTCGCCGGCCGACGTCGAGTACGCCAAGTCGCTCTGCCAGACCTGTCCGCTGCGGGAGGCCTGCCTCGCCGGGGCCAAGGACCGCCGTGAGCCCTGGGGCGTGTGGGGTGGCGAGCTCTTCGTCCAGGGGGTCGTCGTCGCCCGGAAGCGGCCGCGTGGTCGCCCGCGCAAGAACCCGGTCATGGCATGAACGCCACCGGAACGATCGATCGCCCCGCGACGCACGACCCGATGAAACAGGTCCCGACGATGACCCCGTCCGTCTCCGACACCCCAGCCCGTAACACCTCGGGTGCGACCGAGTCGCGCCAGAACAGGACCCGTGAAATGCAACTCATCCCAGAAGCCCTGGCCCGTGCGCATATGCGTGAACGACTGCACGAGGCCGAGTCTCAACGCAGCGCCGTCAGGCTGGCCGCCGCCCGGCGGATGCAGCGCCGCGCGGAGCGCGCCTCGCTCCGCGCTCGCCGCGCTCTGGCCATGGCGGTCATGCAGTAATAAGCGGCAACAGCAAGCGGCTGCCGGGGGACAGCCGCGATAGCGGGGGGATGCCGCGATAACAGGGGGGACGCCAGGGGCCGGTCCGATCGGACCGGCCCCTTCGGCTGCCCGCTCACACGTCAGGCAGAAGCCTCGGCCGTCTTCTCAGGCGCCTTTTTGACGACTTCCACGGTTTCCGTGACCTCGGCGGCCGCTCCGTCCGGCTCTTCGGTCCCGTCGGCTTCAGCTTCAGCGTCTGCTTCCGCCGCCTCTTCCGCCTCGTCCTCGTATCGCTCTGCGAAGCCGGGCACCCAGTCCTCGAGCTCATTGCGCAGCCGCACCTCCGCGCCCAGCTGGCACAGCACCCCTATCGTGCTCAGGCAGACCCGGTGTATCAGCAGATAGGAGGGCGGCAGATTGAGCTGGTTGCCCAGCTCGTAGACCGGCGAGCGGCGATCCGCCACCCGGGCCGCCTGGCGGCGCAGCCACTGCCGGTCGAAGGTGAACTCGTCCACCTGGGCCGGCTCCAGCATCGGCAGCAGGAAGTCCAGCAGCGCGTCCGGGTCGAGCTCGATGGTCGGCTTGACGAACCCCTCGCCTCGCAACAGCTCGTATACCCCCTGGGCGTCACCCTCCAGCGCCATCCGCAGCGCGATGCCTATCGGCTCGGGAAGCCCCTCGGGCAGCCGGTCCATCGAACCGAAGTCCAAGACCCCCAGCTTCCACTTCTCCGCCGGTCCCTCCGGGGCGTCACCGGTCAGCAGCCGGAAGTTGCCCGGGTGCGGGTCGGCGTGGAGCAGCCCGGTGCGGAAGGCGCCCGAGAACAGAAAGCGCGCGAGCAGCTGTCCGGCCCGGTCCCGCTGCTCGGGGGTGCCGTCGGCTATCACCTCGGAGAGCGGTATCCCCTCCATCCACTCGGTGATCAGCACCTGATCGCCGTGGTGCACCACCTGCGGGACCAGCACATCCGGATCGTCGGCGTACTCCTCCGCATGGATGCGCTGGGCCTCGGCCTCCAGTTCGTAGTCCAGTTCCTCCGACACCCGGTCGCGCAGCTCGGCGATGAGCGGCTTGATGTCCAGGCCCGGCACCAGCGGCCCCAATACTCGGGCAAATCGACTCAATTGGTTCAGATCTGAGAGCAGTGCCTCGCCTGCCCCGGGATACTGCACCTTGACCGCGACCGCGCGCCCGTCGTGCCACACCGCCCGGTGCACCTGCCCGATCGAGGCCGCCGCCGCGGGCTTGTCGTCGAACTCGGCGAACAGCTCGCGCCACTCGGGCCCCAGCCGCTGCTCCAGCGCCGTGTGGACCGTGCGGGTCGGCATGGGCGGCGCCGCCTCCTGGAGCTTGGTCAGCGCTGCCCGGTAAGGCCGGGCGATCTCCTCCGGCAGCGCCGACTCGAAGACCGACATCGCCTGGCCGAGCTTCATCGCCCCGCCCTTGAGCTCCCCGAGCACCTTGAACATCTGCTCGGCCGTGCGCTGCTGCACCTCGCGCGCGACGATCTCCGCAGGTCGTCCCCCTATCCGCTTTCCGAGCCCCCACGTGGCGCGCCCGGCGAATCCCAAGGGCAGCGCCGCCAGTTTGGCGGTACGGGTGATCGCCTTGCGCGGCAGATCTGACATGCGCCCCTCCAACTACAGCTGAGCCATTCCCGGGGGTGACCCCCCGGACCCCCGTCGCCCACTTGGCGGACGTCGGTCACCCGGACATTGTCGCGTGCGGCGGTTCGACAACCGAGGCATATACCGCATCAGTCCGTCCGGCCGCACCACAGCCGCACTCCGCATGCGGCTCGATCCGCCGGGTGTCCCAGGTGAGAGTCGGCAGCGCCGCCTCCAGCCGGGCTCCGGCACTGGTCGGCAGCCGCCCGTCCAAAAACCCCAGCGCATGCACGGCAGTGACCCCCGCGACCACTGTGGCCAACGCGGTGTCGCAGGCCCAGGTGGGCCGGCGGCGGCCGGACCGCCACTGCGCGAGCATCCTCGGCCAGACCGGCTCCCGCTCGGTGCGCCCCATGGCGGCGCACCCGGCGCACGGGGTGATCCCCGGCAATACGAGCGGCCCCACCACCCCCGTCGCCTCCAGGACTCCCGCATACAGATGAGGCGTACCCGACGCCAACAGCGCCTCGGCCTCCGCCGGATCCGGTGCGTATGCCGCGAGCCCGTCGCGCGGGGCGATCACCACAAGGGTCAGCCCCGGCTCACCGGAGGCCGCCGCCCCCGGCGCCGACCCCGCCGCCGATCGGCGCGGTCGCGGACCCGGCGCCGCCTGCCGCACCAGGCCCCGCGCGGCCGCGTCCCGCCGCTCCCCGATCCGCTCGGCCGGCAGCCCACCGGGCGTCACATCCCAAGGCTCGACACAGCCGCCGTCCACCACATCGACCTGTCCGACCCCTGAGGCCGACAACAGCGCCGCCACGGCCGCCCCGACCCGGCCCGCGCCCCTCACCTGCACCCGCATCGCGCCCCGCGCCGCCAACAGCCGCGCCGCGGCCCCCGGCGCGGGACACAGCACCGACAGCGCCGCCAGATCGGGCCGCAGCCGGTCGAGCGCGGCACCGCGGCGCCAAGCCGAGGCCGCCCACTCGCCGCCCTCCACCGGATCGTCGAGCAGACCGGCCGCCGTCAGCCGCTCCACCAGCGCGTCGGCCCGCCCCTCCGGCAGCCCCAAGGCCCTGGCCTCCTGCCGGAGCAGCGGCAGCCCGCGCGTCCCGTCCAGCAGCTCCAGAAAGCTGCCCGTCGCCGTGTCCACCGGCCCCAGCACCACCGCATGGGCCCGGGCCACCCCGAACTGCACGGTGTCCCGGCTCCGCCAGCCGCGCCGCAGCGCGGGCTTGAGCATCGGATGTGCCGTACTTGCCGCCGCCTCCGTCATCGCATCCCCCTCGTCGTCGCCGAACTGCCCCCAGCATGCGCGGCCCCGCCACACCGCCGCCGAAAGTTATCCACAGCCCCTGGCGATAGTCGTACAAGCGGTGAACACCGTGGAGTGGTTCGCCCCGCAACCCGGTGCGCGGCGGGACTTCCCCGGCTGCCAGCGGGTAACGTCAAGGGGTGTCCGCCGACCGTTCCCCCCGCTTCGCCGGGGAGACCCCATCGCACAGCGCCGCCAGAACCTCGCGCGGCGCCCAGGGCCCACAGAGCCGGGGCCCGGGCGCGGCCGATGTCGAGGTCCGCCGGAGCACACGGCGGCGCAGAACGGTCTCGGCCTACCGCGAGGGGGACCGCACCGTCGTCCTGATCCCCGCCCGTATGTCCGAGGCGGAGGAGCAGCGCTGGGTGGGGGTCATGCTCGACAAGCTCGCCGCGCAGGAGAGCAAGCGGATGCTCGGCGACGCGGAGCTCGCGGATCGCGCCGAGTGGCTGGCCGAGCAGTATCTGGGCGGGCGGGCGCGCCCCGCCAGCGTCCGCTGGGTCACCAACCAGAACACCCGCTGGGGGTCGTGCACCCCGTCCGAGGGCAGCATCCGCCTCTCGCACCGCCTCCAGGGCATGCCGGAGTACGTGGTGGACTATGTCCTGGTCCACGAACTCGCCCATCTGCTGGTGCCCGGCCACGGCGAGCGCTTCTGGCGGCTGTTGGAGTCGTATCCGCGGACCGAGCGGGCGCGCGGGTACCTGGAAGGCGTGGTGGCCGCGGGAAGGCTGCCGCACCTCCCCTCGGCCCCGCCGGAGTAGTCACTGGAACCACACCTCGCTCCCCGGCGTCGCTCCTTCTCAGCGGCAGCGGTTAGCCTGGCGCGCAATGCAAACTCCGCTATCGGGATGGGGGACGGTCGTTACGTATGGCCAGGGAATTCCAACGCGGCCACAAGGCCAAGCTCAGTGATCTGACAGCGGGGAGGGACCTGTACGTCGGCGTGCAGATCGCCGGGCCCGGTCTGACCTTCGACATCAGCTGCTTCGGCCTCGACGCGGACGAGCGGCTCTCGGACGACCGCTACTTCATCTTCTTCAACCAGCCCAAGTCCCCCGAGGAAGCGATTCAGCAGCTCGGGCCGCAGGCCGGGGACGCCGAGTCGTTCCGTGTCACCCTCGACAGCATCCCGTCGCATATCCACAAGCTCGCCTTCACCGCCACCATCGACGGCGCGGGCCAGATGTCCCAGGTCGGCCCCGGCTACATCCGGGTCGTCGCGGGCGGCGAGGAGGTGGTCCGGTACTCCTTCACCGGGGCGGAGTTCAGCACCGAGCGCGCCGTGATGCTGGGCGACTTCTACCTCAAGGACGTATGGCGGTTCGCCGCGGTCGGCCAGGGCTTCGACGGCGGCCTCGACGCGCTGCTGAAGAACTTCGGCGGCGAGGTCGCGGAGGAGGAGCCCGCCCCAGCCCCGGCCCAGGGCGCGGCCCCCGGGTTCGCGCCGCCCGGCCAGGCCGCCCCCGCCCCGGGCTTCGCGCCCCCGGCGGGCGCTGCCCCCGCCGCGCCGCAGCCCGCCCCGGACTTCGGCCC